>NZ_JAUBTL010000008.1:30554-175239 GCF_036702475.1 Microcoleus sp. D2_18a_B4 | reverse complement strand
AGCCGTGTGCGGTGAAAGTCGCAAGCACGGTTTTGTAGGAGAGATGGTGGGGGACACTCTACCATCGACTCTCTAACTAATTAGCCACAATATCTGTAGGGACACGGCAAGGCCCATTAGTGTCAACTTAACTTTAAACGTAGTCACAGACTGCTGTTTGACCATTAGATTTCGATCCCCCCTAGCCCCCCTTAAGAAGGGGGGGACTGGAATCTTATCAAAGTCCCCCTTCTTAAGGGGGATTTAGGGGGATCTGGACTGGGGTAAAAACGAGATTTATCAAGGATTTTAGTCTTAAGTTGACACCAATGGGCTCTTGCCGTTTCCCCCATTTTGAGGACACGGCAATGCCGTGTCCCTACCCGCAGCGATGATTTAATATGAAATATGAACACTGCTGAACCTTCATTAACTAAAACAGAATTAAGAAAATCGCTCCTCCACACCCGCAAATCCCTATCAGCACAAGAATGGAGACAAAAGAGCGCTCGCCTCTGCAATCATCTGCAAAACTCGCCCCTATTCACCCAAGCAAAAACAATCCTCGCCTACTTCAGTTGTCGCCAAGAACCAGATTTAAGCCCCCTATTTGTAACTCCCCGCAAATGGGGATTTCCCCGCTGTGTCGGCAAAGAGCTATCCTGGCACATCTGGCAGCCCGGAGATGCTTTACATACTGGAGCTTATGGCATACTCGAACCCCTGCCGGATGCTCCTAAAATAGACCACTCAGAAGTAGATTTAATGCTCGTACCTGCAGTAGGCTGCGATGTTCGCGGCTATCGCTTGGGCTACGGCGGTGGGTATTACGACAGAATGCTCAGTTTAGCTGAGTGGGAATCAAAAGTTACGATCGGCATTATCTTTGAATTTGCCTTGCTCGCCCAGCTACCAGTTGACTCCTGGGATCTACCGCTGCACGGCATTTGTACAGAAAGCGCTTGCAAAATTGCACAGCGAAAATCTTAAACGGGCATAAACAAATTAATTTTCCGCAATTATGCCTATATCCTCTTAATCTAGAATCTAGAATCTAAAATCTAAAATCTAAAATCTAAAATAGTATGGCCCAGCGCTACGTTCGAGTTAAAACAACACAAGGACACATCCATTACGGTTTACTGCAACTAAGCCACAGCGTTCAAGTATTTGATGCACCGCCCTGGTTACAAGGACAACCAACCGATTTGGAACTTTCACCAGATACTTACCAAATTCTCGCCCCGTGCTCTCCCTCAAAAATTGTAGCCGTCGGCAAAAATTATGTCGATCACGCCGCCGAGATGGGAACCCCTGTACCGGAAGAACCCCTGCTGTTTTTCAAGCCTCCGAGTGCTGTCATCCCTGCTGGTGCAGCGATTCGCTATCCGCACCAGTCGGAAAGGGTAGACTACGAGGGAGAATTGGCCCTGGTAATTGGCGAACATTGTACCAACTGCACTCCCGAACAAGCACACAGCAAAATTTGGGGCTATACGATCGCCAATGACGTAACAGCCAGAGATTTGCAAAAGCGGGACAACCAGTGGGCGAGGGCCAAAGGGTTCGATACATTTTGTCCCTTGGGGCCTTGGATTGTCCGCGAATTGAGTCCGGCTGCACAGTTGCAGACTTTTGTCAATGAGAGCGAGCAACCGGTACAGTCATCCCAGATCGATCGCATGGTATTTTCCCCAGACTTTCTCGTCTGCTACATCAGTCAAATAATGACCCTCGTTCCCGGCGATGTGATACTGACTGGAACGCCGCAAGGAGTAGGGCCGCTACAAATAGGCGATCGAGTCCGCATCGAAATTGAAGGCATCGGCAGTCTTGAAAATACTGTCACTCATTAGTTATGGGTTATTTGTGAGGACACGGCGAAAGCCTTTGTCCCTACCGGGAAGGCTTGGAATCTGCTGTATAATATCAATTAGCCCGTCAATTTTCACCAACTTTGAAATAGGATCATTCGCCCATGCAACTCGAAGACTATTTTGACTTTCAGCGGCCAGATGATATTCGGGTCAAAGGGACGCGAATCGGCATTGAAACTGTTCTATATGATTTCATTCATCGCGCGCGCACTCCTGAACAAATTGCTCAAACTTATCCATCTCTTAACTTGGAACAAGTTTATGCTACTATCCTTTACTATCTGCACAATAAAGAAGCCGTTAGTAACTACATTGCTGATTGGTTGGAGTGGAGCCATCAGCAACTTAAAGCACAAGAACTTAACCCTCCACTTGGTATTGTTAGACTGCAAAAACTGAGCTCGGAAAAAAAATTCCAACAAATCATCAATGAGTCTCAATTATCTGTTGGATGAAAATGTAGATCCTACCTATAAAGCTGAAATCCTTACACGCAATCCAAATTTGATAATTTGGTGTGTAGGCGAACCCGAAGCTCCGAGTCTGGGAACTTTAGATCCAGAAATTATTAAATGGTGTGAGGAATATAACTTTATATTGGTGACGAATAATCGTAAATCCATGCCCGTGCATTTGACTGACCATTTGGCTGAAGGTCATCATATTCCGGGCATTTTTATCCTCAATTCCAAGTTGAGTATTGGACAAAATATTCGGCAATTAATTTTTATTGCTGAGGCATCTTTTAATGATGAATATCAAGATCAAATAGTTCATCTGCGAGAGATTGTTTGAATAATTTGGTCTCATTGATAAGTAGAAGGAAGAATGTGGAAGAGAAATAAATTGGATATGCAAGCAGGATTTGGTATAAACCCTATGATTTTCCCGATCGGAAAAATGAACGATTTTGCGAGGATACAGTTAACGCAATATCGAGATTTCACCTCATTTTGACAATCATAGGGATAACAACTAACAACAGTCAACTGCAAACTGCCAACTGACTAACGAACCTGCATATAAACAGCATCCGACAGCGGAGGAATCTCTGCATAGCGTCCCAAAAGTGACTGCACGACGGCATAGACAAATGCAGCAAAAGCGCCCAAAAACACCATGTTATACAGAGTTTCCGCAATAAAGGCGACTTGGAGGCCGTTAGAAAAAATCGGCAAAACCAGACCGCACAGCATCAAAACAATGTCTAAAAGAATCGCCTGCATCGCATTAAAACGAATGAAGTGACTGATGTTTTCGTTTCTAACTACTCCTAAATACAGAGCAAAGAAGATAATCAAGCTAGCAAAGGGCAAACTATAAATTTGCATCAAAGGAGCTAGCGGTATCAACAACAGTTGCAGGACAGGAAACTGTGTAAACAGAAACCTGCCAAAGGCAAGCCCGTCAACCAACGGGAGCAAATAAGGCAAAGAAGCAAAAATCCGGTCTGGAACAGTTGTAGACCCGCGCCAAGTCATAATGAACTCTCCTGAGTCGATCGGTGAACTATTAATTCCTATTAAAATCAGCATAACGCAGCAGGCTCAGTTCCGACCCGCCCGGAATTTGCTCATTGGTGGGCGGATAGCAGCCTCAAGTACCAGATGCAGGGCAACTTAGATCGAGTCGCGTTAATAGTCACCATGCCCCATGCCCCATGCCCCATGCCCCATGCCCTATTTGGCCGATGATTATTTAATATTGGCAATGACGAAGCCCATTTGACACTCGTACCGATCGGGCAAATTTTCCGTAGGTTTAGCAACTGGATGCCCGCAGCGAAGCTCTCCACCGCTCCAGCGCGGTTGGCCAGTGCGATCGGCCAGCAAACAACTTTGGCAAACACACTGAGGGGCAAGCATCTGATTTTCCATTAAAATGACTAACATTTGATACCTCCGGCAGGTTTCACACCAGTAATTTCATTGTATGTCAGGAGTTGGGGACAAACGGCTTAACCTGAACACAACGTAATATTTATATCAATGGGGCGAAATCCGTAGTACGGTATAAGATCCCCAATTCCCAATCCCAAAATTGTCAAGAGGTTGATTATTGTGACGGACACTAACTTAGAATTCCTTTCCAAAACCGATCCGCTGATTGCCGATTTAATCGGGCAAGAGCTCCAGCGGCAGCGAGACCACCTAGAACTCATCGCCAGCGAAAACTTTACCTCCGCAGCCGTAATGGCAGCTCAAGGCTCAGTGCTGACCAATAAATACGCCGAAGGACTGCCAGCGAAACGCTACTACGGGGGCTGCGAATTTATTGACGGCATCGAGCAAATTGCGATCGATCGCGCCAAACAGCTATTTGGAGCCGCTCACGCCAACGTCCAGCCCCACTCCGGCGCTCAAGCCAACTTTGCAGTATTTCTGAGCTTGCTGGAACCCGGAGACGGAATAATGGGCATGGATTTGTCCCACGGCGGACACTTGACCCACGGTTCGCCGGTCAACGTATCCGGCAAATGGTTCAAAGCTTTTCACTACGGCGTCAGCCAAGAAACAGAACAGCTTGACTATGACGAAATTTTGGCACTGGCCAAAGAAAACCGACCGAAATTGCTAATTTGTGGCTATTCCGCATATTCGCGAATTATCGACTTTGAGAAGTTTAGAGCGATCGCCGACGAAATCGGAGCCTACCTGCTCGCCGACATCGCCCACATCGCCGGGTTAGTCGCCACAGGGCACCACCCCAACCCCCTCCCCCACTGTCACGCAGTCACCACCACCACTCACAAAACCCTGCGCGGCCCCCGTGGTGGCTTGATTATGACCAATGACCCGGAATTAGGTAAAAAGTTTGACAAAGCAGTTTTCCCCGGCACTCAAGGTGGGCCCTTAGAACACGTCATTGCGGGCAAAGCAGTAGCTTTCGGCGAAGCATTAAAGCCTGAATTTAAAACTTATTCCGGTCAAGTAATTGAAAATGCGCGCGCTTTAGCGGCACAGTTGCAGCAGCGGGGTTTAAAACTCGTTTCCGGCGGCACGGACAATCACTTAATGCTAGTTGATTTGCGATCGGTAAACATGACAGGGAAGCAAGCGGACCAATTAGTCAGCGGTGTGAATATTACTGCTAATAAAAATACCGTGCCTTTCGATCCGGCATCTCCCTTTGTCACCAGCGGTTTGAGACTCGGTTCGCCGGCGATGACCACCAGGGGAATGGGAACAGCAGAATTTACCGAGATTGGCAATATTATTGCCGATCGCCTGCTAAATCCAGATGATGAAAGCGTCGCAGCAGACTGCCTGCGTCGAGTAGCAGCACTGTGCGATCGCTTCCCGTTATATCCCCACTTGTACTTGAAAGTGCCGGCATTAGCTTAATTTTCCTGATCGGCAATGGGAAATTGGTAGTTGGAAGTGTACGGGTAAAAGGGTAAAAGAGCAGGAAAAGATTGAGAGTTGCCGGTAGCGATATTGACAAGCGGTTTTCACCAAAAATATCGATCGCCAATACGGTTTTTAGTAAAGATATTTGTCCGGCGGGGCTGGTTTGACTAACGGTATTTGTCGGTTGCGAAAGATACCGATCAACTGGGCCCGCTCGCCAAATATCGACTTTTTTGCTCGCGAAAAAGTCGATATTTCAAATCGTTAATTCGAGAGTTATGAATGAACAACCTGACAATTCGCCCCAGGGCAACTGCCATTGCGGCAAATCTCCGACTCCCAAACCCCCAGTCGCTCTTCAAGATGTTTCCTTGTTATAAGCCATCTGAAATGTAGTAGACTCTGCCTGACAGCCTAATTGCCCCGCACTATTTAAAATTAATTTCAGATGCCGTACCAGTATCTGTACCACATACTCGCTTTCCTGGTTTCTGCGATCGTCGTCCTCTGGAGTACGCCAATAGTCAAAAAAATTGGTCTCAAAAGCGGGCGAGTCGATCGGCCAGGCGAGCGAAAAGTCCACAAGCGCCCTATGGTGCGCTTGGGAGGAGTTTCCATCTTTCTCGGCACTATCACTGCCCTCTTATTTGTCTGGCTCTCAGGAGGCTTCATCGATGCTAACGGACAAGTTCTCAATCCCAAAGACGAATACGAAATTTGGGGAGTCACCCTCGGCGGCATCGGATTCTTCCTCATCGGTTTAGCAGACGACTTATTTTCGCTCTCGGCCTTAAAACGCTTGCTCATGCAAATTGGCGTATCCAGCATCGTTTGGTACGCGGGCGTACAAATTGAGTTTCTGACAGTTCCCTCCTTGGGACTTACTAATATTGGCTGGCTGAGCTTGCCAATTACCGTGATTTGGCTCGTCGGCATGGCCAACGCCATCAACTGGATTGATGGTTTAGACGGTTTAGCTGCCGGAGTTTCAGGGATTGCAGCAGTTGTGATGCTGATTGTCAGTCTGGCGATGCACCAACCGGCGGCGGCCCTGATTGCAGCGGCTTTAGCTGGCGGGGCCTTGGGATTTCTGCGCTACAACTTCAATCCGGCTCAAATCTTTATGGGAGATGGCGGGGCTTATTTTATCGGGTTTACTCTCGCTGGAGTGGGAGTAATTGGGTTAGTTAAAACTACGGCTGTTACTTCTGTGTTGCTGCCATATTTAATTTTAGCTGTACCGATTTTAGATATGTCGGCGGTGATTCTCGATCGACTTCGCAACGGCAAGTCACCGTTTATTGCTGACAAGCGCCATCTCCACCACCGACTTCTAGAAGCCGGACTATCCCATCGATTTGCGGTTTTATTTATTTACTCACTGACACTGTGGGTGGGAAGTTTAGCCCTAGCTTTTTCGCTTCCGAGCGGCGTAATTTACGCTATGGGTGCAACAAGTTTGCTGGGATATGCTAGCTGGAAAGTTTGGAGACACGCTAGGTGAAGGAAGAAGGAAGAAGGAAGAAGGAAGAAGGAAGAAGGAAGAAGGAAGAAGGAAGAAGGAAGAAGGAAGAAGGAAGAAAAATAATTTATAATGCCAAATGCCTAATTCCCAATGCCCAATGCCCAATGCCCAATGCCCCATGCCAATGCCCAAGGCCCAATTCCCCATGCCCCATGCCCAATTCCCCATGCCCAATTCCCAATGCCCAATTCTCCAATCTAAAATCCAAAATCTAAAATCTAAAATTGAATGGTTGCTGAAATTATTTGTGTTGGCACTGAATTGTTGTTAGGCGATATTCTTAATAGCAATGCCCAGTTTTTAGCCCAAGAATTAGCGAGTCTGGGAATCCCTCACTACTATCAAACAGTGGTGGGGGATAATCCAGAACGTATCAAACAAGTGTTAGAAATCGCCGTCAGTCGATCGCAGCTTTTGCTTTTCACCGGAGGCCTGGGCCCCACACCAGACGACCTCACAGTCGAAACGATCGCCGATTTTTTTGGGGTTCCCCTCATCGAAAAGCCGGAAATTATTGCAGATATCGAATACAAATATGCCCAGCGGGGACGCACCATGAGTCCCAGCAATCGCAAACAAGCTTTAATTCCAGAAACTGCGGACATTCTGCCGAACCGCAGCGGTTCTGCACCGGGCATTATTTGGCAGCCGGTTTCTGACGTGACAGTAATGACATTTCCCGGCGTACCGGCGGAAATGCACTTGATGTGGCAAGAAACTGCCGTTCCTTACCTGCAAAATAACGGCTGGTGCAGCGCCACTATTTACAGCCGCACATTAAAATTTTGGGGGATTGCTGAGTCGGCATTGGCCGAAAAAGTAGATAGTTTTCTGAATTTAACTAATCCTACTGTGGCTCCCTACGCCAATCACGGCGAAGTCAAACTGCGGATTTCGGCCCGCGCGGAGTCCTCCGGGGCTGCGAAAAACTTGATTGAGCCGATCGAACAACAATTGCGGCAAATTGCCGACTTAGACTGTTACGGTGCTGATAGCGATACCCTCGCTTCCACTGTCGGCCAATTGTTGCTGGATGCGGGGCAAACTCTTAGCGTGGCTGAATCCTGCACGGGAGGTGGATTGGGGGCGATGCTGACGGGTGTTCCCGGCAGTTCGAGCTACTTTTTAGGCGGGATTATTTCTTACGACAATCGGGTTAAGGAAGGATTATTAGGTGTTAATCCGCAAGATTTAGCCGAATTTGGCGCAGTCAGCCACCAAGTAGCAAAACAAATGGCTGCGGGAGTTCGCGCCAGCCTCAATACAAATTGGGGATTGAGCATTACAGGCGTCGCCGGGCCCGGAGGCGGCACAGATGCTAAACCTGTCGGACTGGTTTATGTCGGTTTAGCGGGCCCCGACGGCGACGCAGAAAGTTTTGAATACCGTTTTGGCGATGCCAGAGGCCGCGATTGGATTCGGAATCTGAGTAGCTGTACGGCGCTCGATCGACTCCGGCGTAAATTATTGTTGGCAAAAGCGTAGAAAAAATCCTACGATTGGTCAATTGTCAACAGTTAACCGTAAGCTTAATCTTTATTTAACACTCTATACTCCGATATAATTCGGTAATTTTCCTTTTGCCTCTTGATTATCTGTAAAGATTCGTTATGATAATAAGATAGGACTGATTGGCCAAGATACTGACTCTCTCCATTGCTCAAAATATCCAGCAAGCGAGAAAGCAAGTTTGACCTTTGGTTTCCAAGTCGTGCTTGCTTATTTTCAGATATTTAGCCGTCGGTTTAGCAATCTAGACTATAAAAAAAGGAGCTATCCGTTCAATGGAAGACATTGAAAAGGTGCTGGAACAAATTAAAGAATGGGTTCGCAAGCTGATAGAAGGACTGCTGAGTCCCGAACCTGAACCGGAACTCGAACCGATTCGTATTCCTGTCAACCAACCGAGGAATCGCAGGTAGTCGGGACTGAATTAGAAGTTTGAGGTTTAAGGTTTGAGGTTTGAGGTGGCAGACTGGTTCTAAATCCCATGTCAAAACTCTCATATTTTTTGTTGCGCTGGAAATTTTAAAATTGTTAAATATCCTGGTACTTCACGGCCCTAATCTGAATCTATTGGGTCAGCGAGAACCTGGAGTTTATGGTTCTGCGACTTTAAATGATATCAACAAGTTGCTAGAACGAGAAGCGCAAGCCCTCCAGGTGCAAGTCTCAATTCAGCAGTCGAATCATGAAGGGGTGTTGGTGGATGCAATTCACTCGATGTTAGGGCAGCACCAAGGCTTATTGATTAATGCTGGAGCTTATACTCATACGAGTGTGGCAATTAGAGACGCGATCGCCGCGGTGAATATCCCTGCGGTAGAAGTTCATCTGAGCAATATTTACCGGCGGGAAGCTTTTCGGCATCACTCGTTTATCGCCGCGGTGGCGATCGGACAAATCAGCGGTTTTGGCCCAGAAAGTTATCGGCTGGGGCTGCAAGCTCTAGTTAGTTACCTGATTAAAAATTAAAAATTTACCGATTGTAGCGATCGGATGAGGGCAGGTTTTAGATGGAAAACCAGCCCTTATATGTTTGGGTTGAATTCCAATTAATCACAAGACTTTCGCAAAAAAGGATACCAGAAAAAATTATAAATTATAAATTACCAATTACTAACAACTTGAGTTAAATTAAAATGCGGCATTCCCTGTTTAGCAAGTTTCAAGGAACCATCCTGGGGGCAGTTTTAGGAGACTCTCTAGGCCTGCAATACCAGAGGCAACTCGTGGGTATTCCCCCCCAAACAGAAGACTTGCAGCCGATTTTACAACTGACGAAACACCAACAATTGACCATAAGAGGGGCAACATTGGCGTTGAATTCTGTCAACAGTAAAATCCCAAGTGGCAAAGACTCATCGGCATCCGGGAGACTTGCGGTAGCGTGCGCTCAAAGTTTAATTCGGTGTAGGGGTTTAGATTTAAAAGATTGGCGCGATACTTGGGAAGCATTTGCCAAGTCGGAAATCTATCATCCCCGCAACAGTGAGTTTCAAACCCTGCTTAACCCTGGTGAAGCTGCAATTGCTGCGCTGCCATCGGCGATGTTTTTTCACGAAAATAAAGCCAAGCTGCGAGAAAAAATCATGCTGGCGATAGAGGTTTGGCACAACGAAAACCAGCCAGAATGGGAAACAGCAATTTTAGCAGTAGCATTTACGATCGCCCGATCTCTCAAAGAAAGACTTGACCCCGCGACAGCGATCGAGCAAACACTTGCCTACCTGAAAACAGAGAATGCCTTAACAGAGCTGCTGCTGCAAGTGCAAATACTACTAGAAAAGGGAGCCGATTTAGAAACAGCCGCCACTCATCTTTGCAAAAGCGCCACAGCTTTGCGAGAAAGACAGGGCGAAGGTGAGAAAAAATTACAAACCGAGTCAATTGTCAACCCAGGAAATTTCATTCCCATTGCCTTAGCTTTCTACTGCTTTTTGAACACCCCAGAAGACTTGCGCTTGTCAGTGGTGCGGGCTGCCCGCTGTGGTATAGCCGGACAAATAACCTGCGCTTTGACAGGAGCTTTGTCTGGAGCCTATAACGGCGTTGCTGGGATTCCTGTAGAATGGCGACAGGTATCTTCGGCTGAGGTTAATTCGCTGCAGCTAGCCGACGGCCGAGAACCTTCGCTCTGGGGAACTGGCAGCGATGTAAAAATTGTAGAGTTAGCAAATAACCTGTTTGCTGTTTGGGCAGGAGTTTACAGCCCCGATGCCGGACTCGATTCCGCAGCGCTAGCCCGATCGGTGGCTGCACCTTATGTCATTAGACCTCGTAAAATATAAAGGTTGGAGCTTTTACTGGTAAGGGCTGAAGATTCAGCCAGGGTAGTTCGGATAAAATCAATCAAGATGCATAGTCAGAAATTCTGACAAAGCTGCTGGATAACAGTGATATATCTTCGACACAAATGAATACGCTCTCCTCATTGATGCGGCAGATTGAGCAGCTAGGGGCTGCGCGCTCACTGCGCCAACACATTGCTAAAGTGCAAAATGGCTGCAGCAAAGCAGATACCGAGCGCGCTGGCGGGCCTCTCCTGAGCCGTTTGTCGCGCCCGAAATGGCTTCTTCCCGAGACTTTTACTACTAGATTTACAAGTAAAACCTCCAAATCCAGCCTCAAAAATCAAGCTCGTTCCCCTATGTTGGCGCTGGTAGCGGTAGTTTCCCTAAGCAGCACTCTGGGCCACCGCTTCTACAACCAGCCGAAACTGGATGTGGGGACGAAAGCTCCTCAGACGATTAAGGCTCCTGCTACTGCTAGCATCCCCGATTACAAAACTACTGAAGAACAGCGGAAAGCAGCGCGGATCGGGGCTGTAGCGATATTAATGCTGGATTCTGCGGTCGATCGACAAATTTATCAAGAATTGCAACAATTTTTGCAGCAGGGAAGCGAGCTGCGGGAGGCGGTAGGCCCGTTTCCGTTTGCGAGTCCCTCGGCGCTCTCACTTGCTGTTCAGGTTTACTTGCGGAGCTGTCCTGAGTGGGAGTGGCGCTGGATTTTGGCGCAAGCGGGGGACAAAAGTGCAACTTCCGAGCGGTTGAGCTTGGATTCCCCCGCAGTTGCTGGGCAGACGGAGAACCAGTCTCGGCAGGAGGCTATCGCTCAACTGCAAGCTTACAGCCGATCGCTCCCGGCAGCAGACTTTCAAAGCCTGACAGACAGTATTTCCTCGGCTCGCCAACGCTATCTCAATGCTGTGGAGGCGCTGGAAAAACCGTCGGTTTCCGGGCTACCCCAGATATACGATACTTCGCTGTTTGGTTTGTCGGAGGCAGTGTGGCAGAAAACCCAAACCGGTATGAGTCGGGCGGCAAAAAGGATGGTGGCTCAAGGTATCCCGCAGGGCTTGCCAAAAGAGATTTTGAAAGAAGCTGTGAAGCTGCAAGTGGCAGATGAAGTGCCGTTAGAGTCCCAAGCTTTGGCGGTTGAGGGTTTAACAGCGATTTTGCAGCCAAATCTGGTGAGAGATCCCGAGGAAACCAAACAGCTAGCTGAATTAGCAGCCCAAAAGGTGAAACCGGTGATGATCGCAGTAGATCAGGGCGAGATAATTGTTGCACAAGGACAAGATATCTCGCAGGAAGATTTCGTGTTGCTCGACTATTTTGGTTTAAGCCGGCGGGGGGTGAATTGGCTGGGGCTGACGGGTTTTGTTTGTTTAGTCGCGGGGGCAATTGCGATCGTACTGCTGGTGGAAAGGCACTACCGGTTGCGCCGGAGAGATCATTTGCTATTGCTGCTGCTGACTTTGAGCGCGCCGGTGCTGGTGAGTTTGGGGCTGCCTTGGACGAGTTTGCCGGCGATCGGGATTTTAGCGGGCGGCTTCTACGGTTCAGCGGTGGGAGTGACTGTGGTGGGGCTGCTGTCGGCGCTGCTGCCCGTTGGCTTAAATGTGGACTTGATTCATTTGGTGGCTAGCGGGGCGGGGGGATTGCTGGGCGCTTTTATGGCCGGGCGGCTGCGATCGCGCGAGGAATTGGCTCTTTTGGGCGTGGCTGTCGGCTTGACTCTGGGCACGGTTTATCTGGTGGGGACTTTGATTGCCAGCGCGGCAGCCGGTGCTATTTGGTACGTCGTACTGGGTACGGTGGGCGCGCAAAGTTTGGCCGGTTTGGCTTGGAGCGTTGTGGCGATCGGCATCAGCCCTTATTTGGAACACGTTTTTGACTTGATTACGCCGATCCGGCTGGCGGAACTTGCCAATCCCAACCGCCCGCTGTTGAAGAAATTGGCCGCCGAGGCTCCGGGGACTTTTCAGCACACGCTGTTTGTGGCGAGTTTGGCGGAGGCTGCCGCCCGGGAACTCGGCTGCAATGTTGAGCTGGTCAGGACTGGGACATTATACCACGATATTGGAAAAATGCACGACCCGCTCGGATTTTGTGAAAATCAAATGGGTGGGGGCAACAAACACGATGAAATTAATGACCCTTGGGCGAGCGCGGAGATTATTAAAAAGCACGTTACCGAGGGTTTGGTGATGGCGCGGAAGCATCGATTGCCGAAGGCAATTCAGGCGTTTATTCCCGAACACCAAGGTACAATGTTAATTGCTTATTTCTACCACCAAGCGCAGCAAATTGCTGCAAAAGAAATAGAAGATTTAAAGATTGCTTTGCCAGATGCGGATAATTCAAAGTTAACAATCGCAAGTCGCCAAGTGAGGGAGGAGGATTTTCGCTATGACGGGCCGATTCCGCAGTCGCGCGAAACGGGAATTCTGATGCTGGCGGATTCTTGCGAGGCTGCTTTGCGATCGCTCAAGGATGCTACTCATGAAGAGGCGTTGAATATGGTTAATCGGATTTTGAGGGCTCGCTGGCAGGATAATCAGTTGATTGATTCGGATTTAACGCGGGAGGATATGTCTCTAATTGCGGAGATTTTTGTGCGAGTTTGGGAACAGTTCAATCACAAGCGGATTGCTTATCCTAGCGCAGTTTTTACTCCCAGGTAGGAGGAAATTTTTAGTTAGGAAAAATCAGTTCGCATTTCAGTTCTGAATGAGATTTCATTGCGATTTTCCCCGCAAAGCGCCATGCACTTCAGGATTATCGCTGACAATTACCACACTTTGTTTGATTCCTCAAAATTCCGAAGAGTGGATATCTCTTTCGCCTGCTAGGTGCGATCGCAATTTTTGCCAGTCTTGGGCATCGATCGCATTTGCAAAAGCCATGATATAGCGCTTCTCAAAAAAGTGAGGTATGCGCTATGCCCTATGCGCTATGCGCTATGCCCTATGCGCTATGCCCTATGCCCTATGCCCTATGCGCTATGCCCTATGCGCTATGCCCTATGCCCTATGCCCTATGCCCATGAGTACCTCATCTTTCTGAGAAAGGCTATAGTATCTACAGCCCCAGCGCGGTCAACAATCCAGCGGATGTCCGGTAGTTCGTACATAACAAATAAATTTTGTGAGTTGTATCGCAGAAGGAATAAATACTAATTTTTGACTTGCAATCCCCATGCCCCATGCCCCATGCCCCATGCCCCATGCCCTCATTCTATCCTTTGACTCCGGCGGCGGTTTCTGTTGGCACAATGTATTTTTGCAAGAGCAAAAAGAGTCCCAAAACTGGAACAATAGAAATAATAGAACCCGCCGCAACTAAACGCCAATCTAAAGAAAATGTCCCGGCTAAATTGGCTACCCCTAAAGGTAAAGTGTAATATTCCGGCCTGTCTAAAACGAGCAGCGGCCACAGAAAGTCGCTCCAAGAACCGATAAATACGAAAATTCCTAAAGTGACTAAAGCTGGCTTAATTGCCGGAATCATGACGTGCCACCAAATGCCTAATTCGCTGCAGCCGTCGATGCGGGCGGCTTCTTCTAGTTCTTTGGGAACTGCTAGAAATGCTTGTCGTAATAAAAATATGCCGAAGGCTGAGGCTAGTCCGGGAAAGATTACGCCTAAATAACTATTTTTTAGTCCGAGTTGTACAGTCAATATGTATAGGGGAATCATGACTATTTGGAAGGGAATCATGATTGTGGAAATGATCGTGATTAAGATGGCTTCGCGGCCGCGAAATTTGAGTCTGGCTAAGGGGTAAGCGGCGAGGGCGCAAAAGAGGATGTTGATGCTAACTGTGAGGCAGGCTATTAGGGTGCTGTTGAATAGGTAGCGGCCGAAGGGGTTTGTTTGCCAAACTTTGATGAAGTTTTCGAGGGTTGGCTGTTGTGGCCACAGTTGCGGGGGAAATTGAAAGATGTTTTCGTTGGGGGATTTGAGGGACGTACTGAGCAGCCACAGCAAGGGAAACAGCATTAAAAGTGCGATCGCGCTCATGATGCTGTACGTCCACAGGGTGCTCCACGGCGAGGGAGTGTTGTTTGGGGAATTTGATTTTTTAGTTTTGAGATTGTTCATTGTTGGGATATGATAATAAGTCCTTGCTTCGTGAGAAGCCTTGTTGTCCATAAGGGGATTATTGCCATGAAACCGTTTATTTACGAAACTATGTACATTCTGCGCCCTGATTTGGGTGAGGAAATGACAGACCAGGCGATCGCTAAATATCAAACTATTTTGCGCGATCAAGGTGCTGAAAACATCGAAACTCAGCACCGCGGCAAGCGCCGTTTGGCTTACGAAATCGGCAAGCACCGCGACGGAGTATACGTTCAAATGAACTATACAGCTCCGGGCGCTGCAATTTTTACCCTAGAGCGCGCGATGCGTCTGAGCGAAGAAGTGATTCGCTATTTGACGATCAAGCAAGATGTGCCAGATGCACCTGAAGCGGAAGCGGAAGCTGAAGTCGCCGAGTAGCACTCGTGTCAACTTAACGTCTTATACCAATTTAATGTGAAGTTGCATATATTTCGAGCCGCCTAAATCCCCCTTATTAAGGGGGGTTAGGGGGGATCAGATTCTATGCAGCCTCATATAAAATTGGTATCTCCGAGAGATAAACAGTTTTAACCCAAGCGTATTGCCTTATTGACAATCAAGCAATTTGATCCGGTTAAATATTTGGTTCAGTTCACCATTTCGGCGATCGCCTCAACAAGGCTGTAGCTGCCTCACTGTCGAGAGGTTTAGAGAAAAAGTACCCCTGACCGTACTCGCAGCCGATCGACCGCATTTGAGCCAATTGGACAGCGGTTTCGACCCCTTCTGCCACTACCTCCATCCCCAAACTGCGCGCCAGCATGACGATCGCCCGCACGATTTCCAAATTTTCCCCCATTTCCCCGATGCGACTGACAAAAGAGCGATCGACCTTCAAAATATTAATCGGGAACTTGTGCAAATAACTCAGAGACGAATAACCAGTGCCAAAATCATCAATGCACAAATCAATCCCCAAGTCTCTCAACTGCGACAGCATCGCCGCCGCCGCTTCCCCATCTTCCATCACCACACTCTCAGTAATCTCCAACTTCAAACAGCGAGCATCAACACCCGTTTCCTGCAAAACTTGCTTAATTTGCTCGATGGATTCCGGTTCAGAAAACTGCCTCCCGGAAAGATTTACTGCTACAGTCAACCGCGAATTTCCCACAGGTAAATTCAAACTCTGCCACTTAATAATTTGGCGGCAGCTTTCGTTCAAAACCCACAAACCCAAAGGCATAATTAACCCAGTTTCCTCCGCCATCGCAATAAATTCCATCGGGGAAACTAAACCGCGCTCCGGGTGCAGCCAGCGCACCAGCGCCTCAAATCCGATAACAGAACCAGTTTTCAAACTAACGATCGGCTGATAATAAACAGTAAAAGGACATTCCAATTTTAAAGCGGTCACTTGCGACTTCGGACGCTCCAATCTCCGATCTATTTCACTCATCGGCGAGTTTTCCGCCGCCGTCCCACAGGCGAAATCCACGATCGAATATTTCAAATTTAGTTCTTCAACCGACTCCCGCAAATCGTTTTCCAAGTGCATCAAAGCCACAGCGCGAGCGTGCATCGCACTGGTAAAAACTTCGTAGCGAGCTTTACCGAGAGCTTTTGCCCGGTACATCGCAATATCAGCATCCCGCAAAATATCTCCCGGCCACTGATATTTGTCGGTATTCAAAGCAATGCCGATGCTAGCAGTAATTAAAACTTTATTACCTTCCAAATTCAGCGGTCGTTCGATCGTTTTGAGAATTGCCTTTGCTTGGGCGATCGCCTCATCAACACCGTGAATTTCTTCCAGCAAAATCACAAACTCATCTCCCCCCAGACGAGCCACCGTATCGCCTGGCCGCAAACAAGTCAAGAGACGGCGAGCCACAGCCACCAACAGCCGATCGCCCGTGCGGTGTCCCTGACTGTCATTAATCACCTTAAACCTGTCCAAATCCAGAAACAGCACCGCAAACTGATAGGTTGGATGCCGTTGGGCGCGGGCAAAAGCTTGCCCCAACCGGTCAGTCAACAAAGCACGGTTCGGCAACTCCGTCAGCGCATCGTGCAAAGCATCGTGCAACAATTGTTCTTCAGCCAGCTTGCGCTCAGTCACGTCGTGACAGTTGACCACAATTCCCCGCACCGAAGGTTCGTCGAGCAAATTCGTCGCCACCGCTTCCAACACGCACCAAGAACCGTCCTTGTGTTGCACTCGGTATTCCGCCATTCCCAGGCTAACTTTCGGCATTTGCATGACACCTTTGAACACTTGATCCACTATCAGCAATTCGTCAGGGTGAATCAAGTCAAATATAGACCGGCCGAGGACTTCCGCCGTCGGGTAGCCCAAAATTCGCTCTAGGGAAGGAGATACATAGCGGCAAAAGCCTTTTTCGTCGAGAATCACAATAATGTCTCTAGCATTTTCAATCAACGATCGAAAGCGCTTCTCGCTTTGCCGCAGCTCTTGTTCCGTGCGCTTCCGATCGGTAATATCGGTATTCATGTAAATCAGACCGACAATTTTCCCTGTAGCGTCTTTAATAGCATCGGCCCGCAGCAACACTTGCAAAGTTTCACCGCTTTTAGTGCGGTTGATAATTTCACCAAACCAAGAATAACCTTGGGCGATCGTGTCGAGTACCTCCCTGGCGACTGCGGGGTCAGCAAAAACTGCCGATATACCTCCGGCTAGTTTAAATTCCTCTGCGGTGTCCCATTCAAATAGCTGAGAAAACGCTTGATTTTGATAAATGTGAGTGCCGTTCGCATCGCTGATGCCGATCGCGTCGCTCGAACTTTCCACCGCCTTGCGAGTCAGCACCAGAGCTTCTTCTGCCCGCTTGCGCTCGGTAATGTCAATCCCTACCAGACAAGCTGCTTTGCCGTGATCGTACTTTTGAGCCACAATCAAATAGTATCCCTCCGACTGTCCCCCGTCGGTTTGTACCTTAACGTTGAGTTCTTTAACCGCTTCCGTAGCGTCGCCGGCAAAAAACTCCACCACAAAAGAGTTAAAATCCGAGCTCGCGCCTAGAAAACCAATATCTTGACCGACAAAAGCCGACGGCGGCAAACCATGCAGTTTGGCTAAGTGCTGGTTAACCCCCAAATAGCGCAAATCCGAGCTAATCCAAGATACTGTGCCCGGAACTGCTTCCAAAATCGTTTGCAGTTGGTCGTTAGCTTGCTGCAATGCTTGCTGCACTTCACATATTGGTTCCGACAAGTCCGACTGAATCCCTACAAAGTGAGTCAAATTAGCGTTGTCGTCTCGCACGGGAGATAGCGATAATTTGCTCCAAAAAGGACTGCCGTCTTTGCGGTAATTTTTGATTGTTGTCTGGAGTTCTAGACCTTGGCGCAAGGCGTCGCGGATCTTAGCTACAGTAGTTCGATCGGTATCCGGGCCTTGCAAAAACCGGCAATTACGCCCCAAGATTTCACTGGCGCAGTAACCCGTCATCCGTTCAAAGGCCGGATTGCAATAAATTATGGGACAATCGGGTGCATTGGCGTCAGCAATGACAATGCCGCTGCTAGTAGCTGCCAAGGCTCGATCGCGCAGCCACAGGGCTTCTGACGCAGAATGGCGATCGGCGGCACTCCCCACTTCACCTAAATTAGAAATTGACTGGTTCTCCCGATCTCCCATCAGCCGAACTTTCAAGCAAACCTTTACAATTTCCGAGTTGTTTCTTACTCTAACGTTTTTCAGGACTCGCGCAACGTAAATTGTATCTTGGTATTTAAGTAAGCGGGATTTAACTCAGATGTTGCACCATTCTCAATTACTTGTTTAGGAACAGGCTTTTCGGCCTGTTCCACAAGAAAACTCATTCTTTGTGGAACGGGCATCTTGCCCGTTCTTGACAATGGTGCAACATCTGAGATTCAACCTTAGTTGTTAGTTGTATTTTATACGCTTGCTGTTCGGCATTTAAAAAAGCACATCTTCACATCCGCAGTGAAAAACCCTCTATTCTTCCCCCCCTCAGACTCTCTCCCCCTCCCCCCTTCTCCCCGCGCCCTGGCCATCATGATCCGCAGCAGCTTATTTAGCAGGAGTTGCAGCTTGAGAACTCGGCGGCGCAATATTAATTAATGGCAAAGTTCCGCCTCCTCCCATTACTGTCGGAAACTGGCCGTTCCATTTTTCAATTGCTTGCTGCTGCAAAATTTCGGCTGTTAATGTTTGCCGCTGCAAGCGTTGAGCTTCGGCTTTACCTTTAGCGCGGTTAATTTCAGCTTTAGCATCTTGGGTTGCTTTTTGAACAGTAAATTCTGCTTGTTTAGCTTCTTGTTCGGCTATTTGTTTCGATTCGATGGCTTTGCTAAATTCTGGAGAAAACCCAAAATTTATTAACGAAACATCTCTGACAATGACGCCGTAAGGTTCCAAGCGCTTTTTAAGGCTGTTGTCGATTTCTGTTTTGAGTTCGGTGCGCTTAGTGATAATTTCTTCGGCGGTTTTTTTAGAAGTTGCTGCTTTGAGAACTTCCGAAATAGCCGGACTCAGAATGCTGGCAACAATTTGTTCTTCGTCTCCTATTTGTTGGTAAATTTGATTTACTTTTGCGGGGTCAACATTCCAGTTAACTGCCAAATCGGTCGTAATGCTTTGCAAATCTTTGGATGCTGCATCTGCTTTTAAATCTGTTTTTTGTACCCTCACGCTGAGA
Source organism: Microcoleus sp. D2_18a_B4 (assembly GCF_036702475.1). Classification (NCBI taxonomy): domain Bacteria; kingdom Bacillati; phylum Cyanobacteriota; class Cyanophyceae; order Oscillatoriales; family Microcoleaceae; genus Microcoleus; species Microcoleus sp. D2_18a_B4. Next base: position 155,961 of record NZ_JAUBTL010000008.1, on the reverse strand, counting down.
GTTTTTACAGAGGTGACGATCGGGAAAATCGGGTGAATGCCTTCATCTAAAATCGCGTCTTGAACTTTCCCGAAGCGCATCATAACGCCGCGTTCCCCTGGGCCGACGAGGGCAAAAGGTCTTAAAATTAAGGCGGCGATGATGAAGACGATGCCACCGACGATGTAGAGAGCTAGGTTGTACTGAACACTTTGCATGGTTTTCATATGTTGATTTACCTATGTTGTGTTAATTGATGTTAGTTTTATATTCGATCTTATCTAAGATTATAGCTTCATGTTAATGGTGCAACAACTCATAAATTCATTGATTTTTTTTCATAAAAGTCATATACTTGCGAGGGTCTGGGAACCTCTTAGCTCGATGAGCGGGGATGAACAATGGCACTTGTAGCTGGGTGGGATTATTGATGAATAAATGTTTCAATTATCTTGACAAACAGGAGTTTTTTAGATAAAGCAGAAGTAAATAGATAGCTCGATCGCTCTCCGACCCGCGATAAAAGGGCGATCGGAAAGACAAAGCTTTCTAGAAAGCTAAAAAATCAGCATCAAATAGGTATTTTTTGTAAATTTTGAGTAGAAAATTGGAGAAGTGTGCCGATAAAACCTTTGGGGGTTGGTTCCAGCACAAGCGAAAGATAGAATTTCAATCTCCGACTTACAGACTCTATTTGGAGAATTGGCATCGGCCGGCCTTGCTCAACCCTCCTGAGTAGAAAAAAAGACTCCTTGGGCAAGTTGGGAATTTATGGCTACAAACGATAAAGATCCGAGTTTAAAAATGCCCGAAAATAAGTTAAGCTTAGATGAGAACGGTTGAAGAGAAATCAAAATGTTGCAGCGACACCCTTGGCCGCAGACAGTTGAAGAGGCGATCGCCATTCAAGAACAGCTTCGGTCAGAGGTAATTACCGAAAATCAACTGGACACAGTTCGGTACGTCGCAGGCGTAGATGTCGGCTACGACAGTGCAAACGATGTATCGCGGGCCGCTGTAACAGTTCTGAGCTTTCCCGACTTGCAGTTGCAGCAGCAAGCTGTGGTTCGCAGTCCTACAACTTTTCCTTATATTCCGGGTTTCCTGTCTTTTCGAGAAGTGCCGGCAGTTCTCGAAGCTTTGGAAAATATCAGTTTGACGCCAGACTTGATATTGTGCGACGGTCAAGGACTAGCCCACCCCCGCCGATTCGGTCTTGCTTGCCATTTGGGGGTTTTGACAGGGATTCCCACGATCGGAGTTGCCAAAAATCGATTTATTGGAGAACATTCAGAAGTCGGACTCGATCGGGGCAGTTGGCAACCCTTGCTGTTGGAGGGCTCAACGGTAGGAGCCGCGCTGAGGACGCAAACAGGGGTAAAGCCGATGTATGTGTCGATAGGTCATAAGGTAAACTTGATCAGTGCGATCGAGTACGTCCTGCGCTGCGCCCCAAAATATCGCTTACCAGAAACAACTCGATCGGCAGACCAACTCACATCGGGATAACTGGCAAGCGCGGAATGCCCCAAAAAAAAAGTAAAAAGACCAAAAAAGCATCCGTCTTTGGACTTTTAATTTTTGAGGTGGCGCCGCCCGAGTCGAAAAATCCTCTGAGTCTACTGCCAATCAGCTTTCGGTTCCATCCTTCCTGCGAACTAAAGCATCCTTCCAGCGAACTAAAGAATGACTATACCTGAGAAAGAGGTATAAAAGTCGGGGGGGTTTATAGAATGATTGAAAGACAGTAACCAGCTTAAAACATTGGCGGCTCTAACTATAGTGCCCGGGCGTGAACTATTTTTAGTTCACATTTGTAAATGATGAAAGATTCATTCTGCGAGTTAAACCAAAAGCTTAGATTCGTCAGATGAGGTTTCATAATTTACCGTCGGATATCTCACCACTGACTGGGAGTAACCATGACAGTGGGAGGCGAAGGCGCGATCGAGCTAAAAAATCAGAAACAAACAAGGAGACAGTCATGGCTGAGAAAAGCAAACGCGGATTCGCTTCTATGGATGCAGAAAAACAGCGCGCAATTGCTAGCAAAGGCGGAAAAGCTGCACACGAGAAAGGAACTGCACACGAATTCACCCCTGAAGAAGCCAGACAAGCTGGTCAAAAAGGCGGCGAAGCTGTCAGCAGAAATCGCGAACACATGGCTCAAATTGGTCGCGAAGGCGGTCGGAAAAGCCGCAAGAGCGAAGCTTAAGTCTCTGAAGGCTGGCCCTGTAATGAAAGATTGCACAGTTGCAGCGTGAGAGATAGCACTAGGACAGTAAACGTTTGAGGAGGTGGGGCGATCGAAGTTACCAAGGTAGTTCGATCGTCCAACCTCCAAAATTCGTGACTAGCGCACCAAAGCCTCGCAAGGGTGAAAATCCCACAGGAATTAGTTTTTAGCAATCGCTGGCCAATCTTGAACGGCAATTTTTTAACCAAGCTGCGCTAAATAATTGTGCGGGAAAGAAAAGCTGATGAGAAGTAGTCAGAAGACAGAATTCAGAATTCAGAATACCCCATGCCCCAAGTGAGGTGTAACTCACATCTTGCACAATTCTCAAGAACAGGCTTTCCGGCCTGTTCCACAAAGAGTAGATTTTCTTGTGGAACAGGCATCTTGCCTGTTCATAAAAGGATTATTGAGAATGGTGCAACATATGAGGTGTAACTGTCACGGAAAGAATTTTTATCTTCCACGATTAAAAGCGGGGGCTTCAAACCCCAATTTTCCATCCTGTCGCACACAATCCATTCTGGATTCTGGCTGTTGAATTCTGAATTCTTCTTCGGTAAACGCGAGTCAGTCTCTCAAAAAAAAGCCAATACGAGTACAAAAAGCCCCGAAGTCAGGGCTTTTTTGTTGTGCTGCACATAATATTTTTAGAAGTGCGATCGAGTCGGCGTCAATAATTATAATTAAGTTTTTTGGTGAGGAAGTCCGTCCTCAAAATAAATCAGTTAATATTTTTTTATATTTTTGAGCAGCACACTATACAATCATGACAAACCAGCTCACTTTAGCATGGACAGAAGCTGGGGTTCGTCAAACTCTGACAATTGAAAACGGACAGCCGAGCAAAAATCCGGGAACCGTCAGGCTAGGGCGCGATCCGGCGAAGTGCGATATAGTATTTTCGCATCCCAGCGTATCGGGGCTGCACGTTGAAATATTTTTTAATCAGGAATTGCAGGAGTATGCAGTGCGGAATTTGCGCGAAAGCAATCCGCCGCTGGTAGACGGAAAAATTCTCGCCCGAGGCGAAGCAAAATTGAACTCGGGAAGCCACATCCATTTAGGCCAAGTGCAAATTGAGGTGGTGAATGTGACACAGGTGCAGGTAGCCGCGCCCCAGACTGTTTTGCTGTCTGGGCCTCCCGCACCTACTAACTTTCACCCGACGGGGCCTTCACAATATGGTTTGCAGTGTCCCAAATGCAGCCGAATTTCGCCTTACGCACAGTTGAATGCGGGGTGTCCGTGGTGCGGTACTTCTTTGGCGGCGGCGGCGAGTGTGATGCTGTCTCCGTGAAAGTTGGAAAAACTGAGATGTTGCACCATTCTCAAGAACGGGCTCTGGGGCCCGTTCCACAAAGAGTGAATTTTCTTGTGGAACAGGCCGGAAAGCCTGTTCATAAAAGGCTAATTGACAATGGTGCAAGATTTAAGAAAAACGGAAAATCAGGGTATCCGCTAAACACTCTCAAATTCACAAATCTTTTTTGCAGAAAGCTCAAAGCCGACGGCTGATGTTTAAAAAATAATCATGAATTCTCAACCCTTGCGCCTGCGACTGACTTGGACAGATACAGCTACGGGGGATTGTCGATCCCCCATACTCGACTTACCCATCGCTTTGGGACGAATTTTTGAAGCTATGCCCGCCACTATCAACGGGAAACGAGTTTCTCGAATTGCCCTCAGCAGCAGTCAAGTTTCTCGCTTTCACGCAGTGATTGGCACCGAAGGTAACAGTATTTTACTTACTGACACGGGTAGCCGTAACGGTACTTTTGTTAACGGCATTCGCCAAACCCGTTGCGTGCTGGCAAACGGGGATATGCTGCAAGTTGGGCCCTACGCGATCGGCATTTCTTTTGCTGTGAATTCCCCAGAAACGCCATCGGTCAATTCTCACATTTTCTTTAACCCGCAGACCAATGGGCCAGACCCCACATTGGGGCAGCCAATAATGTTGCAGGTTCCTCAAACAGGTAGTAGGGGAGAATTTCCGCCGATCGCATTTTTGCAAGCTTCTCAAGTGTCAATGCGATCGCTCCAATCTATGGGACTCCCTATGACAGAAGTTGATTGGGCTGCCGTTGGCGGCGGTTTGGGCAGTTTTATTTGGGTGGATTTGCTGAGAATTTGCGGCGTGAAAATCGATCGAATTGCGGTTTTGGGCATGGAAAACCAGCCTTACGCCCGCTATCTGCGTCTATGCCTGAATTCCCAAATTCCGCTGCGGGAACGCCTACGATCGAATTCTGACTCTTGTCCAGACAATATTTGGGGGTGGCCTCCCTATGCTTTGCGGGAAGCTTGGCGGGAATTGCTCAAAGGGCGTTTGGGAGTATCACTGAAGTTGATGTGGCAGGTGTTTGCTGAACCGACTTTTGCCGAAACTTATACGCCTCGCGCGGGAAATGTGTTTGATTCTATTGACAGGGAAGTCGATCGAATTGGGTGGAATCAGATGTTTCGCTACGGTAGAGTGCGGGGAATTCGCAAAACAGATGACGGCAGGTACGCGATCGCTTATTCTCGATCGAATGCGGATCACCGCGAGCACGCTTTTTTAATCGCCAAATACGTACACTTAGCCACCGGCTATCCCGCCATTCAATTTCTGCCCGACTTGCAAGCTTACCGCGAAAAAACCCAGGATTTTGAGTCGGTTGTCAACGCTTACGAAAGCCACGACAGTGTTTACGAAAAATTGGAAGCCAGCGGTGGCAGCGTGTTAATTAGAGGCCGGGGAATTGTCGCTTCCCGCGTAGTGCAGCGAATTTACGAAGCGCGACAGCGGAACCGCAACATTCAAGTATTGCATTTGATGCGATCGCCCAAACCTCAAGGTAACAAATTTAAACTCGCTGAGCGAAGAGTCGAAAATCACTACGAATTTCAACCTTTCAACTGGCCGAAAGCTTGCTGGGGCGGGGAACTCCGCGTACTTTTGGAAAAAGTCGCCCCTGAATTGCGGCCGCAGTTGCTCACAGACTGGGGCGGCACTACCACCGCCCAGCGCAGCGACTGGCGGCGGATTGTCAAAGAAGGTTTAAGTCAAGGATGGTATCAAATTACCTTCGGGGAAGTCGAGCGAGTCGAGCGCGACAGTCAAAACCGCACGGTGACGTACATTAAGGAGAAGGAACTTAAAGGGCAAATTAAGTTAGAGGCTGATTTTATTATTGACGCTACGGGTTTGGACGCTAAGGTAAAAACCAGTCCCCTGTTAAACGATTTGGTAGCTCAATATAATCTTCCCCTCAACGGTTTGGGCCGGCTGAGTGTTAACAACGATTTTGAAGTGCCCGAATTGCGGAATTCTTCTGCTAGCAACACAGAAGGCCGGGTATACGCAGCCGGCGCGATTACTTTGGGGGGGCCTTACGCGCCGGTAGACAGTTTTTTGGGCTTGCAATACGCCGCCTTGCGATCGGTTGAAAGTCTGGCCGCCAACCGAGTTCTGGGTGTGCGGAAATTGAGCGTTTGGCGATCGTTCGTGCAGTGGTTGAAGTGGGTTTTAAATAAATCTCCCGGCTAACTTGAAGGAGGAAGCTCGGCAACAAGCAATGTACAGGATTTAATGGATTTAACTGAGATATTGCACTATTTCAATAGGTTTTTTACGGGCGGGCAGGATGCCCCCCCCACAAGCAAACTCACTCTTTGTGGAACAGGCATCTTGCCTGTTCTTGAAAATGGTAAAAGATGTAAGATTTAAGTGATTAAAACGAACTTCGCCTTCAATCTAAAATCTAAAATCTAAAATCTAAAATCGAACAACTTTCCCATTCAATCTAAAATCTAAAATCTAAAATCTAAAATCGAACAACCTTCCCATTCAATCTAAAATCTAAAATCTAAAATCTAAAATCGAACAACCTTCCCATTCAATCTAAAATCCAAAATCTAAAATCTAAAATCGCATGACTCCCACCTTATTCGGCCGTTGGCAAACTCGGTTATTGTTATTTGCAACCGTAGGCGTTTTAGTAACGCTGCCCTTTTGTCTGGGTTTAATTACCTCCCAATCAGGCTCAATCTTTTTCTGGATTTTAGGGTATGTAGCGATTTTTGGCATCGGCTGGGATGCTTTATATATATACATCCAGCAGTTCCGCTGGGATCGAGATTGGCCCGGCGCGTTTCAATTACTCGCTGGGATTTGGGAAGCACTTTTTGTGTTATTTTTAATCAAAATTATCGGTTTGCCTGGGATACCTGCACAAGATTTTGACTTGGGAGCTTTTGCTTTGCATTATAGTTTAGTGTGGCTGGCTATTTATCTGGCATCGCAAACACTGATGCGAATTTTGTTTCCCCACTGGCGTTTCCGAGGTGGCCAATGGTTGTAAGAATATCTGTAGCGGCGGTTTTTACCCACAATAATCGCCTCAAATCCATAATCTAATAAACCCGCCCCGGCTATTCTACCAATTCCCCATGCCCCATTCCCCATGCCCAATTCCCCATGCCCCATTCCCAATTCCCCATGCCCAATTCCCAATTCCCCATCCCCTGTATATTCTCATTTTTTTCGGGTTCTGGCTTGCTCGATCTGGGTTTTGAGTCGATCGGCTTTAATGTAGCGTATGTCAATGAAATTTTCCCACCTTTCATGCAAGCATACCGCTATTCTCGGCAGTGCATGAATTTGCCGCTACCAGAATACGGATATTGCGAAGGAGAGGAAGCAGATGTAACTCGACTTGTAGGGGGAGAACCCGCTTTTCGCCTGCGGGAATTGATGCAGGATGCCCGCAAGCATCACGATATTGTGGGATTTATCGCGGGGCCGCCTTGTCCTGACTTTTCTATTGGTGGCAAAAACCGGGGTGGGGAAGGAGATAAAGGTCAACTTTCAGCTTCATACATTGAATTGATTTGCCAGCAGCAGCCAGATTTCTTTTTATTTGAAAATGTCAAAGGTTTGTGGAGAACCAAAAAACATAAAGCTTTTTACGACGCACTCAAAAATCAGTTGGCTGATTCGGGATACGTTTTTGCCGAACGTTTAATTAATGCGATAGAATACGGTGTCCCGCAAGATAGGGATAGAATTATTTTGATTGGGCTTAGAAAAAACCTTGTCAAAAATCTGGGCATTTCCCTAGAGGAAAAAAGCCAAATGTTATCCGAAAGTTTATTTCCTTGGCAAAGTCAGATATTATATCCCAAATCAGAAATTTTTTCTCATCCTTGGCCGGAGAGAACTGCCTTTGCAGGTGATGGTTTCGTGCCTTGTCCTGATGGCATTCCCCAAGATTTAACGGTAGAATTTTGGTTCCAAAAAAATGACGTTCTCAACCATCCCAATGCCGAACACTATTTTCAACCCAAAGCAGGTCTTAAGCGGTTTGCGTCCGTTGATGAAGGAGATGATTCAAAAAAATCTTTCAAGCGATTGCACCGATGGCGTTATTCGCCAACAGCTTGTTACGGCAATAACGAAGTTCATTTGCACCCTTACAAACTTCGCCGGCTTTCTGTTGCAGAAACACTGGCTATTCAGTCACTGCCAAAAGATTTTGCACTGCCGGCCCAAATGACGTTGACTAATATGTTTAAAACTGTTGGCAATGGGGTTCCTTATTTGGCTGCACAAGGTATTGCCAAAACAATTTTACAGTTTTTACAGACAAAATAAAGAGAGAAATAGGCACAAATAAACATTAGGATCGCGAATTATACCAATTTTTCATGAGGTTGCATAGAATCCGATCCCCCCTAGCCAAGAGGGCGGGCACGGGGGCACCGCCCCTACTAAGGGGGGGACAAGATTCTTCTCAAAGTCAACCCCTACTCCCCAACAATCAGGGGGATTTAGGGGGATCGAGATATGTGCAACTTCACATTAAATTAGTATTAAATAATTTACACAAGTTTGTGGGGAGTAGGGGTTGGGCTTATAGCCCGCCCTTTCTGGACGGGCGGGACGCCCATCCCACAAGAACCATCACGCATTGTAAGTTATTTAATTCTCATTCCTTAGCATCAGGACTTTGGGTGTAGGGTGCGTGAGGGCGAGTAGTTTTTGAACTCAAACTGTGATATTTTTAATACTCACGCACCGCCAAAACTAGATTTTGGTGCGTGATGCACGGTTTAAGATTGATTGTCGGTAGCGCAAGTTAATCGCCGCGCCTCACACACCCTACAGATTTGTGAAAGTGGTTTTTTTAAGAGGCAAGATTGTATGCCTTTGCAAACTATCTTGAAAGGCATTTGCGTTTATCTGCGTTTATCTGCGGTTTCCCCTATCCATCAAAGATTTATGCAATAAGTCTCATAAACAGCAGAGGGTGCTGAGAAAGAGAAAACACTGATAAAAAGAAAAGTTCACAAAGGGTTTAGACTTGTTATATAATAGTTGGTTAAGGTTGAAAACCTATATTTTTTATTTGCCTGCAATTCGCCATGACCGTTAAACCCCGCCGCTATCACATCACTACTTTCGGATGCCAGATGAATAAAGCCGACTCGGAACGGATGGCCGGCATTCTGGAAAATATGGGCTTTGAGTTCTCGGAAGACCCGAACGAAGCTAGCTTGATTCTCTACAATACTTGCACAATTCGCGATAATGCCGAACAAAGAGTTTATTCTAACCTGGGAAGGCAAGCTCATCGCAAGCGCCAAGAACCGGGTTTAACTTTAATTGTAGCTGGATGCGTGGCGCAGCAGGAAGGTGAAGCGCTGCTGCGGAGAGTACCGGAATTAGACTTAGTAATGGGGCCACAACACGCTAACCGACTTGAAGATTTGCTGGAACAAGTTTTTGAGGGCAATCAAGTTGTGGCGACTGAAGCTGTTGAGATTATGGAGGATATTACTAAGCCGCGCCGCGACAGCAAGGTGACTGCTTGGGTGAATGTAATTTACGGCTGCAATGAACGCTGCACTTATTGTGTTGTCCCCAATGTTCGCGGGGTTGAACAGTCGCGGATGCCGGAGGCAATTCGCGCGGAAATGGAGGATTTGGGCCGTCAAGGTTACAAGGAAGTAACTTTGTTGGGGCAAAATATTGATGCTTACGGACGCGATTTGCCGGGGACAAAACCGGACGGCAGCAACCAGCATACTTTGACGGATTTGCTTTATTTTGTGCAGGATGTGCCTGGAGTCGATCGCCTCAGATTTGCTACTAGCCACCCGCGCTATTTTACGGAAAGATTGATTAAGGCTTGTGCGGAATTACCGCAGGTTTGCGAACATTTTCACATTCCTTTTCAGTCGGGAGATAATGATATTTTGAAGGCGATGTCGCGGGGTTATACTCAGGAAAAATATCGCCGGATTATTGATACAATTCGCCGTTATATGCCGGATGCTTCGATTACTGCAGATGCGATTGTCGGTTTTCCTGGGGAGACGGAAGCGCAGTTTGAGAAGACTTTGAAGTTAATCGAAGATGTTGGTTTCGATTTGGTGAATACTGCTGCTTATTCCCCTCGCCCTGGGACGCCGGCCGCTTTGTGGGAAAATCAGTTGAGTGAGGAGGTGAAAGCCGATCGCCTGCAACGAATCAATCATGTAGTCACAACAACGGCGATGGAACGATCGCAGCGCTATTTCGGACGCACTGAAGAGGTTTTGGTGGAAGTCCAGAATCTTAAAGATTCAACTCAGGTGATGGGGCGCACTCGCGGCAATCGTCTCACATTTTTTAAGGGCGATATTGCTGAATTGGCGGGTAAAATTGTGCGGGTTAAAATTACAGATATTCGCGCTTTTAGTTTGACGGGGGAAATGCTTTAAATAGCACCGGAATGAGATAGGGGACGGCTTACTGGTGAACTTTTCTAAGAAGATGTAATTTTTTTTACCGCCGAGGGCGCAGAGGACACAGAGGAAGAGTGGAAGGGAGGAGATAAGTAGTCTTAAAGCGGTTCGTATGTGCCTTAGTTGCGCTCTCTGCGTGTATATTTGTCGAAAAGTCCTAGGAGTAGTGAAAAATGACAATGATGCGGATCGGGCTATTGTTCGGGGGGCGATCGGGCGAACACGAAGTCTCAATTAGTTCGGCGCGGGCGATCGCCGGCGCCCTCGCTGCGGAGGAAAATGCGTCTAAATACGAAGTTCTGCCCTTTTATATCCAAAAAAACGGCCGCTGGCTGTCGGGAACATTACCTCAACAAGTCTTAGCCACCGGAAAACCTCTGGAAATAGAGGAACAAACAGGAGAAGACGACTCTCCGGCTGGACAATTTCCTAATTTTAATGCTGTAGATGTTTGGTTCCCGGTTTTGCACGGGCCAAACGGTGAAGATGGTACGGTGCAAGGGTTGCTGAAATTAATGCAAGTTCCTTTTGTCGGTTCCGGGGTTTTAGGTTCGGCGCTGGGAATGGATAAAATTGCCATGAAAATGGCTTTTGCTCAAGCTGGTTTGCCGCAGGTAAAATACATCGCTGTTAACCGTTCGGAAATCTGGTCTAATCCTTGCGTTTTCCCTAAACTCTGTGATAAAATTGAAGCAGCTTTGGGCTATCCTTGCTTTGTTAAACCGGCCAATTTGGGTTCGTCTGTGGGAATTTCTAAAGCTCGATCGCGCGCTGAATTAGAAGCTGCTCTCGACAGCGCCGCCAGCTACGACAGGCGGATAATTGTCGAAGCGGGTGTGGTGGCTAGAGAATTAGAATGTGCAGTTTTAGGTAACGACAACCCCAAAGCTTCAACGGTGGGAGAAATTAGTTTTCAAAGCGATTTCTACGACTACGAAACTAAATATACCCAGGGACAAGCCGACTGCTCAATCCCGGCAAAAGTCAGCGGTGCGATCGTCTCGCAAATCCAAGAAATGGCAGTGCAAGCATTTTTGGCTGTAGACGCGGCAGGTTTAGCGCGAGTAGACTTTTTCTACATTGAATCAACCGGAGAAGTTTTGATTAACGAAATCAACACTTTTCCTGGCTTTACAGCTACCAGTATGTATCCGCAAATGTGGGCAGCGGACGGCATTTCTTTCCCTGAATTAGTAGACCGTTTAATTCAATTAGCTCTCGAACGGCATGGTGAAAAAGGCTGAATCGCGCGCTGCAAACCGCTGCCGTGCCAACCGAAAAGAAATTATTTTCGCAGGTAATATATCCATACCAGCGGAAACGATATAACATAGTTGTGGCAGGCACTGCCTGCCAGCAACCCAATTTACCCTGGCAGAGCAACTGAGAAGTTTCAGCAGTCGGGTATAAATAAATGCACTATAAAATGGTTAACAGAGAAGGGCAAATAGCAGCGCCAATCTCACATCTTGCATCTCAAATTTTAACTCGGTTAACTTAGATGAGACGTTTCACTCAACTGCAGCAGTGGTGGACTTACGGACTGGTATTTCCCCTAGCGGTACTCAACTGCTGGTTAGCCCTCCTAGTCTTTGAATATTTTCGCGCCCTGATTACAGTTTTGGTAGTGGCTACAGTGCTGTCTTTTTTGCTAGATTATCCAGTGCGCTTTCTGCACAGATACGGCTTGAAGCGCGATCGAGCAGTTTTGTCGGTATTGTTTTTGACTTTACTGCTATTGGTGGTTTTAGGTATCACTCTGGCACCCATTCTGCTAAACCAAATCACTGAACTCGCCACCCGACTGCCGACTTGGATAGTTTCTGGCACAGAACAGATTGAAGCATTCCACAATTGGGCGGAAAATCGCAATCTCCGCATTGATGTTAGCGGTTTGACTACCCAATTGAGCGATCGACTTTCATCTCAATTGCAGTCACTCACTGGCGAACTTCTCAAATTTGGCTTGGGTGCTGCAGACAGTCTGTTGAATTTCCTCCTCACAATAGTCGTGACATTCTACTTGCTCTTGCACGGCGATCGCGTATGGGAAGGATTGTTTAAATGGTTTCCTTCCAAGCATAGCCTTCAATTGCGAGAGTTACTGGCGCGAAGCTTCCACAACTACTTCGTCGGGCAAGCAACTTTGGCGGGCTTGATGGGATTGTCTATCACTGTTGCTTTTTTAATTATGCGAGTTCCCTTCGGACTTCTGTTCGGTTTGGGTGTGGGTGTAATGACTATGATTCCCTTCGGGGCACCTTTCAGTATTTGCCTTGTCAGTTTGCTGATCACATTAAACAACTTTTGGCTCGGCGTCACAGTTTTAGCTGTCGCTACAGTAATTGAGCAAATAATAGAAAGCGGGGTTGCTCCTCGGTTATTAGGCGGTTTTATAGGTCTCAATCCTGTGTGGATTTTAGTGTCACTGCTGGTGGGAGTTAAGGTGGCAGGAATAGCAGGTTTGTTAGTTGCTGTGCCGATGGCTGGTTTTATTAAGAATACTGTTGATGTTTTGGAAAGTTCGAGGAACAAGTCGAGGGAAATCGATTCGGTTAGTTCCATTGAACCTATGGAGCAATAAAATTCCTCCCTAGGTTCAACATTAAGATTTGAAAAGAGTTTTGGCAGGCTATTGTGACCGAAAGCATCCAGGATACAAGCCCCCGAATTTATCTCGCGCAAGTCAATGCTTCAATTCTTTAATCTAAAATCTAAAATCTAAAATCGATTGACTTAGGTTTAATTGGTACTTTAGCTTGAGGCTTTATATCAAATCCGGTAGCATCGGAATTATTCCTCTGTGTATTCTCTCCCTCTGCGTTCTCTGCGCCCTCTGCGGTTAAATCATTCCGATACAACCGAAAACGATATTACAGGTTTTTTACTTCCGGCTTTAGGGTGAGGCTTTCCGGTGCTTTAGCTGCTATCCTTCCTGGATGCAGGCGCGGTCAAAAACTTCGTTTCTAGGTTAACGTCGATCGCTCCCAACGAAGATTTTGCGTAGAAACCTGGTTTGGTTGAGTCCAGGATTATTTTTGACCAAGAATTTCAAAGGTGGTACCCGCCACGTGATTTATCCGTGGAATCAATCCAAAATCTAAAATCTAAAATCCTCAAGCCCCCGAATTTATCTCGCGCAAGTCAATCCAAAATCTAAAATCTAAAATCTAAAATCGAATGACTTCGGATATCAATCCTGTGAAAAGTTCGCGGGAAATGCGGAATATGCGAGCTGGCTACCGTAGTTTGTATTATCGCACTCAGACAGTAATTCGCCAGTGCCGACCCAGTTCGATCGCACTCAAAAGCTCGAATCCACAAACAATTTGCCTGCAACTGTCCGGTTTCTACCCCAGCTTGTAGGGTAAACCCCACCAGTCAAGCAGATATCATCAATGCTTGAATAAAAATTAAAGAACCTTTAGTTCTAATTTAATTACAGTAGGTGCTAAAAATGCAAAACCATAATTATAACTCTCCCTCTAACTCCCACCAACTCAATACTATGTCAACCAAAAATATGCCTGCTACAACTGTGCGTTCTCGCCGTTTCTATTTGCCGAAAAAACTTGCTTTTTTCTCCCTCATTTTGCTCGGCTCCACCGCAACAGTTGGGTGCAACGCCCTAACTTCTCAAGTTCCTGGAAGTTCTAACGCCATTCAAGCTGCACCTTCAACTCCAGCGCCAATCTCAGCACTGCCTGCGAATATACTGCCCTCTCAAGACTCTAATTTTGTTACTAAAGTTGTGCAGGAAGTCGGCCCGGCAGTTGTGCGGATCAATTCGTCTCGCACGGTGACGAACCAAGTTCCAGATGAGATACCCGAACAATTCCGCCGCTTCTTCGGTTCAGAATCTCCCATTCAACCGGGAAATCGGGTAGAAAGGGGTTCCGGTTCGGGCTTTATTTTTGGTTCTGATGGCCGCATTTTGACTAACGCTCACGTGGTTAACGGGGCGGATACGGTGACGGTAAAACTGAAGGATGGCCGCGAATTTGTCGGCAAAGTTTTAGGCGTCGATACAGTTACTGATGTGGCTGTTGTTAAAATAGAAGCTAACAATTTGCCTGTGGTGAGTTTGGGCAAATCTGAAGAGTTACAGCCGGGAGAATGGGCGATCGCGATCGGCAATCCCCTCGGTTTGGACAATACTGTGACTGTGGGCATTATTAGCGCTACAGGCCGTTCTAGCGCCGATGTCGGTGTTCCCGACAAGCGCGTTAGCTTTATTCAAACCGACGCTGCGATTAATCCCGGCAATTCTGGTGGGCCGCTGCTGAACCAGCGCGGTCAAGTTATCGGCATGAATACGGCGATTATTCAAGGCGCTCAAGGATTGGGTTTTGCTATTCCGATCGATCGAGCACAACAAATTGCCGACCAATTAGTAACAGTAGGAAAAGCCGAACATCCTTATCTCGGCGTTCGGATGTTGAGCATTACTCCCGAAGTCAAGGCAGAATTCAATAAAAATCCCAACACCAAATTGAGGCTGACTGAAGATAAAGGTGTGTTAGTTTTGGGAGTTGCGAAAAATTCTCCGGCGGCACAAGCTGGAGTTCGCCTTGCCGATGTGATCAAGAAAATCAACGGTAAAGAAGTAACTGATGCTGGCAGCGTACAGCAAATTGTCGAGAAAAGTACAGTGGGCAGCGATCTGCAGCTTGAATTAAGCCGCGGCGGACAACCTGTTACTGTGGCGGTGAAAGCGGGTGCTTTTCCAGCGGATCAGCAGTAGAATTGTTGATTGAAACTTAGATATTGCACCATTGTCAATAATCCTTTTAGGAACAGGCAAGATGCCTGTTCCACAAGAAAATTAATCTCTTGTGGAACGGGCATCTTGCCCGTTTTTGAGAATGCTGCAAGAGGTGAGTTTTAATCGGCTTGGTCTGTGAGACGGGGTTTAATCCCCCGTCGGGATGTGGGGGGTACTCATTGTTACCATAATTTATAGAAATCGAACATGAAAACCCCGTGACTTTAGTCCGGGGATGAAAGGGAGAAGGAGGCTTTAGCTTCCCAGTATCTTTCATTAGATATTAGGATTGCAACTTAGGATACAACTCTGTAAAGTCTTGTAAACACTTTGATGATATTAAGCTAGTGCTGTTAGCATAAGAAGAACGTGATGAGGTCGAAGTCATGCTAGTTTTTGAATTCAAAGCATACGGTAAAAAGCAGCAATTCGATGCTGTAGATGAAGCAATTAGAACAGTGCAGTTCATCCGTAACAAAGCATTGCGCTTTTGGATGGAAAACCAAAAAGTCAACAAATATGACTTGAATAAGTACAGCGCTGTTTTAGCTAAAGAGTTTCCGTTTTGCGATGAATTGAATAGCATGGCTCGACAATCAAGCGCCGAAAGAGCGTGGTCGGCAATCGCCCGCTTCTACGACAACTGTAAAAAGAAAATTCCCGGGAAAAAGGGATTTCCGCAATTCCAGAAAGACAACCGCTCAGTCGAATACAAAACGACCGGGTGGCGTCTAGCGACAGACCGGAAATCTATCACTTTTACAGATAAGAATGGAATCGGGAAACTCAAATTAAAAGGAACGCGAGACTTACATTTCTATCAGCTTAGCCAAATTAAGCGAGTGCGCTTAGTCAAACGAGCCGATGGATACTACATCCAGTTTTGCGTTCAAGTTGACCGTTCCGAGAAGATTGAAGTTACAGGTAATGCTATTGGATTAGACGTGGGGCTCAAAGAGTTCTACACAGACTCTAATGGTGTTACAGTCGAAAATCCGCGTTTTCTGGGCAAAGGAGAGCGCCGACTAAAGAAAGCCCAAAGGCGGCTTTCAAAGCGAGTCAAAGGTTCAGAAAATAGAAAAAAAGCTAGGGTAATTCTAGGAAAACGCCACCTCAAAATAAGTAGACAGCGTAAAGATTTTGCTGTGAAATTAGCAAGATGCGTCATCCAGTCAAACGACTGTGTAGTCTATGAAGATTTGAGAATCAAAAACATGGTGAAGAATCACTGCTTAGCTAAATCGATTAACGACGCATCTTGGTATATGTTTCGAGTGTGGATGGAATATTTCGGTAAAGTATTCGGAAGGATTACAATTGCCGTGCCAGCCCACGGGACGAGTCAAGAATGTTCTAGCTGCGGAACCATTGTTAAGAAAAGTCTATCAACGCGAACTCACGCTTGTCGGTGTGGATGTGTATTAGATCGCGATCACAACGCAGGTAGAAATATCCTAAGTCGGGGATTGAGTACGGCGGGGCACGTCGGAACTTGGATCTTAGATCCGAACGCTTGTGGAGAGTTGACCGCTACCGATGTTGAAGTAATTCTGCATCGGCAAGTCGATTCTGCGAATCAAGAATCCCCTCGGCTTTAGCCAGGGGAGTGTCAAGTAGACAATACCTGCATTGACTGCGATACTTGTCGGTGGATGGCACCTGAAGTATTTGGTCAAGCGGGAGAACAGTCTGCGGTTTACCACCAGCCAACTAATGACACTGAAGAAATGCGATCGCTCGCGGCTCTTTTGTCTTGTCCTACAAGTTCGATAGGGACTGTAGAAAAACCCAAAAGGATCAAAGAAGCTCAGCAACTGTTACCCGCACTCATAGCAGAAAATGTCTATCACTGCGGCTACCACTCAGAGAATTCCTACGCCGCAGCCAGCTATTTAATTGTCCGCCCCGAAGGCAATATTTTAGTTGATTCTCCCCGTTTTGTACCGCCGCTAGTCAAAAACATAGAAGCAATGGGCGGCATTCGCTATATGTACTTGACTCACCGCGATGATGTGGCTGAGCATCAACTATACCACGAGCATTTTGGGTGCGATCGCATCATTCATTATGACGAAATTAACGCTGATACTTGCCGTGTAGAAATGCAATTGTCGCCCACCGAACCGTATCAACTAGCAGATGATTTGTTGATTATATCGGTGCCCGGTCACACGAAAGGTCACACAGTTTTGCTTTACAATAACAAGTTTTTGTTCACCGGCGATCATCTTGCTTGGTCGGAAAGTTTGCAGCAGCTAGTTGGCTTTCACGATGTCTGTTGGTATTCTTGGCCGGAACAAATCAAATCTATGCAGAATTTGGCTAATTACTCGTTTGAATGGGTGTTGCCGGGACACGGCCGCAGGTATAATGCCGATCGACAAACAATGAGCAATCAAATGCAAAAGTGTATTGCTTGGATGCTCGATGCTTAGTGCGATCGGGTTCATAACTCCGACTCAGCGAGATTCGTTTGACTCGGGTAGCCTGTAAAAATCCGACTGCCATCTTTGAGAATATGAATCTCCATCCGATCGCACGCCCATTCCTATCTCTCTTCTCGACATCTGCGTGAATCAGCGTCAATCCCTTATCATCTGCGGCTCGATAAATTCTCTTTTTTTCACCGCAGATGAGGGCAGATAAACACAGATTAACGCAGATGAATCCGTCTGAATAGACTTAGCGAATGACTGCTAATGGGCTCAAGCAAGCTGCCAGATCGGCATCAGGGGTGGTAATGGCCTGCAAGTTATATTTCTCCGACAGAAGCTTGAATACATTGGGAGAAATAAACGCCGGTAATGTCGGCCCTAGACGAATGTTTTTAATCCCCAAATGCAAGAGAGTTAGCAAGACGGCTACTGCCTTTTGTTCATACCACGACAGAATCATGGAAAGGGGTATATCGTTGACACCTACCTCAAAGGCATTGGCTAGGGCTACAGCAATCTGAATCGCGGAGTAGGCATCGTTGCACTGACCAACATCCATCAGGCGGGGTAGTCCGTCAATGTCGCCCATTTGTCGATCGAAGAAGCGGAACTTACCGCAAGCTAGGGTGAGCACGACACAATCATCAGGCACTTTTTCTACGAACTCGGTGTAGTAGTTGCGATCGGGTTTGGCTCCATCACAGCCCCCTACCAGGAAGAAATGGCGGATTTTACGCTGTTTCACAGCCTCAATGATTTTATCTGCCACACCTAGGACTGTATTGTGGGCAAAACCAACTGTGACTTCCCTGGCGGGTGCATCTTCAGTAAAGCCGGGAAGTGCCAGTGCTTTCTCAATAACGGGAGTAAAATCGGGTGTGCCATTGTCGATCTCACTCAAGTTAATCAGACCCGGATAGCCGACGGGGCCAACGCTAAAGAGTTTATTTTCATAATAGGAATGGGTTGGCATTAAGCAGTTGGTCGTAATCACGATCGCACCGGGGAACTTGCCAAAATCCTTGGTTTGGTTCTGCCAAGCAGTGCCGTAGTGACCGTAGAGATGGGGATACTGCTGTTTTAGTTTGGGATAGCCGTGGGCTGGTAGAAGTTCGCCGTGGGTGTAAACAGTAATTCCAGTGTCTGCTGTTTGCTTGAGTAAGCCTTCGAGTTGTTTGATGTCATGTCCTGAAACCAGAATCGCCTTCCCTTGCCGTGGATTGAGGGGAACAGGCGTGGGAATTGGGTGCCCATAGGTACCGGTATGTCCGGCATCCAATAGTTCCATAGAGCGCAGATTAATGGCTCCCACCTCAAGAGCAAGATCCACCCACTCCTGCAAGCTCAAGGTCTGGTTATCGAGGGCGACAAGTGCCTCATAAATGAAACGATACACCCGCTCGTCTTCCTGGCCCACTTCGTAGGCGTGGAAGGTGTAGGAGGCAAGACCCTTAACCCCATATAGCACTGTGAGTTTGAGTGAGAAAATATCCACATTCGAGGCAGACTGACTGAGGAACTGGAGGGAAATCTGCTCACCCTGCTCAACCAGGCTCTCCTCAAAGTTGGGTTCAAAGTCGGAAATTGCAGCCCACGTGGGTGGAGTGTCTGTTGCTTGCTGCACTTGAGCCTTGAGGTTGGCGCGATGGGCGATCGCTTCTTGGAGATACTCAACAAACCGCTTTTCGGAAAAGTTGACATTCGTCATCGTGGCAAAGATCGTTTCGCAGGTGAAGACATCCACTGCATGAGTATCAATGCCTAACTCCTTTGCTTTCAGGGCAATCGGAGCCAACCCGCGCAGATAATAAATCAGCAAATCTTGGATAGCATTCACTTGAGGACTTTTCCCACAAGCACCAAACTGATGGCATCCTTGTCCGCTTGCTGTTTGTTCGCATTGTTCACAGAACATTGATTTTTCCTTGTTGAATTGGTTAGAATTTACGCAACAACTCGGTTATGAAAGTATTTATCCGTCTCTGACTATGTTAACAAATCTGAGTTAACTCACATCTTGTAGCATTCTCAATAACGGGCTCTCCGGCCCGTTCCACAAAGAGTGAATTTTGTTGTGGAACAGGCCGAAAAGCCTGTTCCTAAACAAGTAATTGAGAATGGTGCAACATCTCAGAGTTAACAAATCTGACGAGGATTCATAGGGACTTGGAAAACCGTTTGCTTGAGTGGGGGATGAGATAGCTATCAAACACGGATGCAATATTGCGAATTAGCAAGCGGCCGAGCGCGGTTACTTCAATGCCATCGCCCCAACGTTTGATTAACCCATCGGCTTCTAAGGCATCTAGTTGTGGTAAAACCTGAGCGAAATAGTCATTAAAATCTAGATCGAAGCCGAGATGGTATTTTTCTTCCAAATCTTGCACCGACAGTTGGAATTGACACATTAATTCCATAATTACTGTGCGCCGAATCAGATCGTCCTGATTAAGTATAACACCTTTTTCGATCGGCAATTCCTTCCCATCGATCGCCCGATAAAAATCTTTCAATCCCTTGTGGTTTTGGGTATACACATCCTGCAACATACTGATGGAAGTCATGCCAAAGCCCAACAGATCCGATTCGGGCTTAGTGGTATAACCCTGAAAATTACGATGTAGTTGCCCAGCTTGTTGCGCGATAGCTAGTTCATCATTAGGCTTAGCAAAGTGATCCATACCAATAAACACATAGCCATTTTGCGTCAGTTGGGCGATCGTACTTTGCAGAATTTTCAGCTTTTCGCCCGCAGTCGGCAAAGCAGATTCCGGCATTCGTTTCTGAACCGGTTTGAGCCAGGGAACATAGGCAAAATTAAAGACGGCAATGCGATCGGGATTTAATTGCAAGGTCTTCTTTACTGTTTCCTGGAACGTTGCTTGTGTCTGGAAAGGTAAGCCGTAAATTAAATCCACATTGACACTTTCAAACCCAGCTTCCCGCATCCAATCCATCACATCAAACAACATCGCTTCGGGCTGCACCCGATTGATAGCTTGCTGCACGATGGGATTAAAGTCTTGAATGCCAAAGCTAATCCGATTGAATCCTAATTGTCGCAAAAATAGAATATATTCGCGATCGATATAGCTAGGATTGACTTCGATCGATATTTCGGCCGCGTCATCGAACCGAAAATATCGATTTAACTGGTTCCAGAGACACTCTACCTGACTGCGATCGAGATAGTTGGGCGTGCCGCCGCCCCAGTGCAACTGATGCACCAGCCGATCGGCATCCACCAAACTGGCAACTTGGCGAATTTGGCGATCGAGATAGCCTAAATAGGGTTCTACCACCTCCTTGCGCTGGGTAATGATGGTATTGCAGCCACAGAAATAACAGGGCGTTTCACAAAACGGAATGTGGCAGTAAAGCGATAAGGGGGTTCGTTTGTGATTGCCGACGGCGATCGCGGTTTTAAATGCGTGGCGATCGAAATCAGTGCTTAATTCTGTGGCGGGTGGATAGCTGGTATAGCGAGGTAAAGGCTGGTTGTATTTATTCAACAATGCAGCATCAAATTCAACCGTTTGTGATAACTGTTTCATTAACTAATGTATCCTTCTGTTGTTGTGTAAATTCAGAACCCCGGCATATTTTAGAGATACGATCGATCTTGTTTTCGTGGGGCGAGTTATTTCGCGACAGATTCTCGCTTGGCATGAGGGCTGTGGCCTTCTGTGCTACCGGGGCGATCTTGCCGAGTCAGCAAATCAAAGGTATGGTCTCCAATCGCCGCTTTCACATCGGCTTCGAGTTCGTGCATTACATCCTGGTTAAGGGTAAATGCCGTATTTGCTTCGGCGACAATTCGCTCGATCGTGTCAGCATCCACCGGAAACTCATCAAAGGTTTGGCGATAGCGTTCCTTAAATACTCGCCTTGCTTCAGGTGTCGAGATTTGGGAAAATTCATAGAAATTTGTTCCCTGATCCGGCGGCAGAGACAACGCCGATCGAATCACGTTTTTCAAGCTTTGTCCGCCGGATAAATCACCCATGTAGCGGGTGTAGGCATGGGCAATCAGCAGGACTGGATCGGTTGCTGAGAGGGTTTGAATGCGATCGCGATACACAGAACCCGCTGGCGAAGCCGTAATTTCCTCCCGCCAATTTTCACCGTAATAAAAAGCTAGATCGCAAGCCAGATTCTCAGTGCGATTTAACTTAGGGAAATAGAGAGTCCCGATTATCGGGTGGTTGACATGGCTCTGCAAAGCCGTTTCTAAGGCGCTGTAAACAAAGTACAGATCGGCAAATAGTTTACGCAAAGGTTCCCGTTCCACAATGCCTTTCATAAAGCATTTCATAAATGCCGTATTTTCGGCTGTGGTGTGGGATTGCATCGTGCCTTCTCGGAGGCGTGTGGATAGATTAGTCATGGCAATATCTCCTAATTAATAGCGGTTCTGGACGATTCAGCATTAATCGAGGGCAGTAAATAAAGGCGCAACAACTGCCAGACAATCACAGCAATCCAGGGTAATTTTTGGCAAAATTGGATGGCGGCATGGCGCTGATTAGTTGAGATTTCTGCTAGCTTCTGATTGGCGATCGCACATCGATCCAAACGGGGAAAGAATTCTGGATGGTGGGTATCTAAAATACTGGGAAACGCCCGTTTTGCCGTTTCATTGGTGTGATGAATCACCTGCTTGTTATATTCATCGGGGTCGATGCCGATCGAGTCATAAAATGTGGAGCGTTCCAACACCGTCATTGTGTGGGTGGCAAACACCGTCAGTAGGAAAAAGCGCGCCCAGAGTCTTGCCTTCCAGTTATTCCAAAGCTTAGGCTGCGATCGCAACAAAGCCTTAAAGAAATCCCCATGCCGATTTTCGTCTTGGCACCAATTCTCGAAGTAGCGAAACAGGGGATAAATTTGATGTTCTGGATGTTTTTCGAGATGGCGATACACCAAAATATAGCGCCAGTAGCCAATTTTTTCCGACAGATAAACAGTATAAATTACCCATTCAGGAGGGAAGAATGTGTATGTACGATTTTTTGTTAAATAGCCCAGATCGAGAGACAACCCAAAATCTGCCATCGCCTTATTCAAGAAACCGGCATGACGCGCTTCATCCCGTGCCAGTAAGCTAAAGGCTTCCGATAACAAGGGTTGGCGATTCTTAAGTTTGCGGGAGAGTTCTTTGAACAACAGAAAACCCGAAAATTCTGAGGTACAGGAGCGCTCTAGAAAGTCAATAAATGCCTTTCGCGTTTCGCCATCAATGTTGTCCCAGCATTGCTCAAACTCCTGATTGCGGACAAAATGGTGGCGGTTATAGTCCGCGCGCAATTCTGCTACAACTGCTTCTAATTCCGTTTGTTGCCCGGACAGATCCATTTCGGCAACGGCATCAAAATTGGTGGTGTAAAAGCGGGGTGTTAACAGGGTTTCTTGAACAGGTGCTTTAATGCCGGATGGCAGACCAGCAGACTCCGATTTACTAATTGAACTGACCATAGGAGTGGAGAGTGGATTGTTCGGAATTGATGACTGTGCACCACATTGCCTTAATCCGCGATCGCCCACAAGTCAGTTACCAGTGGTATCCTATAGTTACTTTAGGTAAAGCATTGAAGCAAATAGGACGCTTGAGCCATTTCTAAAGAAATATGGAAATTATCGTGAAGGCAACTGTGCAGGGAGTTTATGGTGGAAGCAAGTCAGTGCGTAGAGGTTAAATGTCCGATTCAATTTGTGCTGGATTTGTTGGACAATAAATGGTCAATTTTGGTTCTACGCGAACTGTTTGGAGGCGCGAGGCGTCCCCACGAATTACTCACGGCACTCCCTGGCATCAGCACCAAAACCCTCACCCAACGCCTACGAGAGTTGGAATCTCAAGGGTTAGTCGATCGCCGTGTTTATGCCGAGATTCCGCCCCGCGTAGAATATTCCCTCACGCCCAAGGGTCGCCAAATTCAACCAGTGATGGCAGCCCTGCATCAAGTAGGATCGCAGTGGCTGGGACAGGAGAGTTGCATTTGTCCACTAACACACTCGGATGCTAAGGACGATCGCAGGAACGCTTCAGGTCTAATTTCAGATTAAAAATGTCAGAATTATTCCTCTCTCTCTTCTCTTCCTCAGTGCCCTCTGCGTCCTCTGCGGTTTAATCATTCCGGTTCTGGCGGGCGAATTCCGTGGCTTAAGTTAAGTCCCGCTAAGAATTAGCCTTGGGAATAGCCACCAAAGTCATAGAATTAGCGGGATAAGTTGCCTGGAATCCAGTATCACTGACACCTAAATCGCTCTGACGGACGATCGCCTGCAAATTGGCCTCGCTGTAAGTGTAAAATTCAGCTTTACCGGCCGATTTAAATCCTTTCAAACTCAGGTTGCTAGTCAAATTTTTGTTGGTTTTATTAATAATTACCAGCGTCAGAGTACCATCACTGCTGCGATCGGCTCCGTAGATTGACAAAAGTCCTTGATCTGTGCTACCCGATCGCACCCAAGTATCGCCATACTTACCGCCTTTTCCGTCGTAATTCATGTACATTCGGAAAGCATAGGCCCCCGGTTCCGAAGACTTAGGAGGCCCCCATAGCGTCGCTAAATCGAGTTGTTCCCGCCCAAAAATCCCCAGTACGTCGGCTTGGGCTAAGGCGCCGTTAATCGACTCTAAACCGCCCCAATTGTATTCAGTAATTGCAATTTTTGTACCTGGATAATCCTGTTTTACCCACTCTCGAAACCGGGGAATAATTGTTAGGGGTGGATAGTATTTACCAATCCAACTTTCATCAGTATAGGTAGCATCCCAGAGAGAACGAGTCGATCGCAGCCGCGCTGCTTGCGTTTTGGCATCACCAGCGGGACAATTGGCCACACAGGTATCATCTACCGAAGGATAGTAGTGTTGGTCGAAATAGTCGAGAATCCGAACACCTTTTTGCTTTTCATAAGCGCGCATTTGTTGCAAGTACCACCGCGCAAACCAGACACCGCCGTGCTTTTCACGATCGCCCTTAACCCCCGAATCCACATAGACAGGCCAGCCAAAATCCGATGGGCCGAGTACCTTAGCAGTGGGATCTGTAGCTTTTACCATTGAGGCATATTGGTAAGTGCGATCGCGCAATTCCTCGTAACTCGTCGCTTCTGGATGAACATCGCGGTGAGTATTTCCCCAGCCGCTTGGTTCATTGTCCATTTGATAAATTTGCACGCCGCCGTTAGCAGCAGTACCGTGGGTTTTAATTAAGTGTTGAACCCAAGCTTTTTGAAATGCTGGGTCGCTAATAATACTGACATCAAGGCGATTATTATCAGTTATCAAAGTGCCATCGGGACGCTTACCGTTGCCGCATTTATCACCTTCTGGAAAAATGTAGGGATTTGTTTTTTCTTGTGGCCCGTATTTGGATACTCTAAACCCGCAGTTCCAAGTGCTAAATTTATTTACATAGCCAATCATCGAAATTGTAACGATGCTTTTGCTGCCGTTTTGGCGGTTGGTTTTGACAATTTTATCTATAGAATCACCGGGAACAGGATTTTTATTGTCGCCGCCACCCACGAAAAAGAAGTCATCGCCGCTGTTGGAAGAATCGACTAACCAGTTGTAGCGGCTGGTGTGATTAGCCCCCCAGCGTTCTACCGGAATTCGCAACTCTTTGGCTAGTGTGGGATCGATCGCATAATCATTCATACCATAGATGTCAGGACTGATGGAATGTCGATCGGCTGTAACATCAACAGATAAAGCCGGGCCGATAGTTTGGGCGATCGCCATTTTGATGTAAGCTGTTGTTGCCACTACCGCCAAAGCAGCCAAAAAACCAAACAATAATAGGGTAATCCAACGCGGTTTATTTCCGGGAAACTGCCACAAAAATCGTGCATTCATTAATTTATGGTATAGTATTTAATAGGGCTTGTTTATAATCTACTGCACTTTTGTAATAAATTTCAGGATTGTCGATTAAAGCGCGATCGATTACGGTGGCTAGCGGTTGAGGAATCGAGCAAGTGCGATCGCCAATAGGAACCGCATCATTATTCAAAATCGCACAAAACGGGTCTAGTCCCACAAAATTGCGCGGGGAAAATCCCGCCCTCGTCACATACAAAAGTGAGAGTGACTTTTGAACTCATTTCAATATATGATTGTGAAGGTGATAATTGGCTAAGCAAAACTAGCTACTTCTACAGAACGTTCTACCGCTACACTTTTACGCTTGCGTTTAATTCTGTCGATTTCATGGAGTGTTTCGGCTGTTAGGTAACTGCTACCACAGTGAGGACAGCTTATGACGGGAATGTTTTCTATAACTAGCAAATCTTTGCCTTTACCATAGGTTCTGGGAATTCGGCGAACTCGCACACCTTCTGTTCCGCAAATATCGCATACCATTTACTAAGTCTCCTTGCTTAAGGCACGTATACTGTAATGATAACAACTTTTCCAGTGGGACTAAGTTTGACAATTAATTCGACTTCTCCTCCATCGGTAGTTTCTCCTCTAACCCGGTATTTTGATTCTGCTGTCACTGTATCTTTTTGACATTCTAGTATTTCACCTGTGAGAAGACCTTGTTCAACGTCATAGATTGTCAAATCGTCATCTTCCATCTCTTCTTCAGCATGGAGTGTCATGACATAATGCTGATTGCTAACCTTGGCCCTAATCAGTCGTAGTATTTTATCGAACATTTCATTTTTTTTAAATCACCATAAAAATGAATTGGGGATTTTGGATTAATATCATGTCCGTTATTTAGCATTAGTCCTCATGCAATCTGAAATGCTTAGATGTTAGAGTTTACAAGTCTCGACAAGAGAGAAGAGCGCCACTAGAATTAGCTCCCCACACCCATCAAAACTCCCCACCCAACTCAACCAACCCCAGCCGGGAGGTGTCGGGAGGTTTCCTTCTGGTGCTTTGGTGTTATATTGCCAGTTTTCCGTCCATTCACTATTCACGCGCCAACCTACCCCATCGCCAAACGCTTCCCATATTTTAGGATCGTATTCCCTGGTTCCGCCTAGACTTTGATAGATACGCTTCTGCACCGAAAAGCCGAAGCGCCCATTACTGTATTTCACCCAAAGTTGGTCAATGGTACGCAAGTCCTCGCAGGGAAAATTAATACTTTCTACATCAAGCCATCTTTCTTCGTCTCTACCCGCCACCTTCAGCATCACTCTAGCAGTTTCCTCATCCGCCTCTTTCCAGTTTTTAGCCGCCAATAAATTCCGCAATTTTCTATAATCCATCCCCACTGCTGAAACCAAATTAACCTCATCAGCCAATGGTTTCGGTATCAGCAAATCCAACCATTCCTGCACCGACTGCGGGCGATTTTGCGGCTCCAACTCCATCCCTTTCACAATCGCCGCATTCACCCTGTCGCTAATCTTAGAATTGTGTTGCTTCGGCGGAGTTAAAGGAATATTTTGCTTCCTGAATTGCGACGAAAACGGCAACTCACCCGTCAACATTACATAAAGCGTTGCTGCTAGGGAATAAACATCTGTATAAGCGCCTAGTTCGGCACGTTTTTCTAATAATTCAATGGGTGCGTAACACTCAGTACCGGAATTACTATTTGTCCGCAATTTCCCCGGCGCTGTAACCTGCCGCGCCAAGCCAAAATCAATCAAAACTGCTTCAAAACCCCGCTTTCTGAGCATAACATTTTGGGGTTTAACATCGAGGTGAGTAAATTTTTGGTTATGAACAAAACTCAGGGCGCTTCCGACTTGCTGAATCATTGGCACAGCTTTCGCTTCGGATAAAATGCCGTTATCTTCGAGATATTCTGCTAAGTTAGTGCCGTCGATTAATTCCATCACCATGCACCACAATTCGATATTTCCCACCGTTTCGGGAAATACTTCGTAAACTTGGACGACGTGTGGGTGGCTGCACTTGGCTAAAGATAATGCTTCGTTGACAAATTTGGTTTGGTATTCGCGAAAGTTTGGCTTCCCTTGAACGTTGGCATTTAGGGTTTTGATGGCGACTGCTTTACCTTCTTTAAGGTTTTGGGCGCGGTAAGTGACACCGAATCCGCCGCCGCCGAGAATTTCTTCGATTAGGTATTTGCCTTGGTGCAGTTGTTGTCCGGGGGGCCAGTGCCTCATGAGGGGTATGTGAGGATGTGGGGAGGATGGTTTTGATTATAGCTCAGACGGGGGAATTTTTGTTGAGGCTTTGGGTGATGTTGAGAAACCGGGTTTTCTACCGAGATATTTAGCATCTATCAAACCCTCAGATCCCCCCTAGCCCCCCTTAAGAAGGGGGGGACTGGAAGCACTCAAAGTCCCCCTTCTTAAGGGGGATTTAGGGGGATCTAGACTCAGATATAAACGAGATTTACATGGATTACAATCTTAAGTGTAAGCCTCCATTGGCAAACAAGAACAGACAAAATTGCGATCGCCAAACGCATTATCTATCCGCCCCACCGCAGGCCAAAACTTATGTTCGCGAGTCCAAGATGTCGGATAAGCAGCTTGCGCGCGAGTATAAGGACGATTCCACTCATCAACCATCAGAGATTCTGCGGTGTGCGGGGCATTTTTCAAGACGTTATTTTGTGCATCAACATTACCTTTTTCAATCTCCGCAATTTCAGATCGAATTGCAATCATTGCATCGCAAAAACGGTCTAATTCCTGCTTGGATTCGCTTTCCGTCGGTTCCACCATTACCGTACCAGCAACCGGCCAAGAAACCGTCGGCGCGTGATAGCCGTAATCCATCAACCGTTTAGCAATATCTTCGACTTCAATAGCCGCAGATTTTTTGAGTGATCGCAAATCCAGAATACACTCGTGCGCCACTAAACCAGCTTTCCCTTTGTACAAAACTGGATAATAAGATTCTAACCGTTTTGCCATGTAATTAGCATTAAGAATTGCTACTTTTGTCGCCTCAGTTAAACCGAATCCTCCCATCATCCGAATGTACATCCAAGAAATAGTCAAAATGCTAGCACTTCCCCAAGGCGCGGCGGAAACAGCACCAACTGATGTTTGTTGACTGATGTTTGTTGACTGTTGACTGTTAAGAATAGAATGACTGGGCAAAAATTCTACTAAATGAGACATTACCCCAATCGGCCCCATTCCCGGCCCGCCGCCGCCGTGGGGAATACAGAAAGTTTTGTGCAAATTTAAGTGACAAACATCAGCACCAAAATCACCGGGGCGACACAAACCCACTTGAGCATTCATATTTGCGCCGTCCATATAAACTTGTCCGCCACAGTTGTGAACAATCTCGCAAATCTCTTTAATTTCTTCCTCAAAAACGCCGTGCGTTGATGGATATGTCACCATCAAAGCCGCCAGTTCATTTTTGTGCTTCTCGGCTTTTTTATGTAAATCTGCGACATCAATATTACCCTGGGAATCGCACTCGACAGCCACTACCTTCATCCCCGCCATCACCGCGCTAGCCGGATTTGTACCGTGGGCTGACTGGGGAATCAAACAGATATTTCGGTGAGATTCGCCTCGGTGTTCGTGGTATTGGCGAATAACTAACAAGCCTGCGTATTCGCCTTGGGAACCGGCGTTGGGCTGCAAAGAAATTCCCGCAAAACCAGTGATTTCTGCCAGCCACTGTTCTAGTTGCACGAACATCATTTGATAGCCGCGAGTTTGATCGCGGGGCGCAAAGGGATGTATCTTGCCAAATTCCGCCCAAGTCACCGGCATCATCTCTGCTGTTGCATTCAATTTCATTGTGCAAGAACCCAAGGGAATCATCGATGTATTTAGCGATAAATCCTTGGCTTCTAAACGGTGCAAATAGCGCAAAAGTTCAGTTTCTGAATGGTAGCTGTTGAAAACTGGATGACCGAGATAGCTGCTGGTGCGATCGCAAAAATCTGGTAAGGTCAAATATGAATTCAATGCGTCGGCATCCAGCGGAATGTTGAGAGCATTCTGCCCGTCTGCCCTGATATAATCTTTATTCTGTGCAAAAATTTCCCACAACTCTTGCACATCTTCAACGCTGACAGTTTCATCTAAAGTGATTCCCACTGTCGAATCATCGAAAACTCGGAGATTAATTTTGTGTACTTTAGCAGCTTCTAGAATTTCTGACAGCGGTTTGTCTCCCAATTCTACCCGCAAAGTATCGAAGAAAGGTTGAGAACCAATTTTGTATCCGAAACTTCTTAAACCCGATGCCAAAAGTGCTGTTAAAGTCCATACTTTCTCAGCAATGTCTTTCAGTCCAGACGGGCCGTGATAAACAGCATACATACTCGCCATCACTGCCAGCAAAACTTGAGCAGTACAAATATTGCTGGTTGCTTTTTCGCGGCGGATGTGTTGTTCGCGAGTTTGCAAGGCCAAACGTAAAGCAGATTTGCCGTTGGCATCTTTAGAAACGCCAACTATTCGCCCCGGAACTTGCCGTTTAAACTCTTCTCGCGTGGCGAAATAGGCTGCGTGGGGCCCTCCGCATCCCATCGGCACTCCGAAGCGCTGAGTGCTTCCTACGGCTATATCCGCGCCGAATTCGCCGGGGGGTGTGAGCAAGCAAAGGCTCAATATGTCGGCGGCGACTGTGACTAATGCGCCGGCTTCGTGTGCCGATCGAATAAAATCGGTATAGTCGTAAATTGCGCCGTCTGTGGCGGGGTATTGCAGGAGAGCGCCGAAGATTGTACGATCGAACTCAAAGCTGTGATGGTCGCCGACAATTACGTCAATTCCCAGCGGCTTAGCGCGAGTTTGCACAACTTCAATAGTTTGAGGGTGGCAATCTTGGGAAACAAAAAACGCTTTTGCCTTATTTTTGCTGGCGCCGTAACTCACCGCCATCGCTTCCGCCGCCGCAGTCCCTTCATCCAGCAAAGAAGCGTTGGCAATTTCCAAACCCGTGAGGTCAATTATCATGGTTTGGAAGTTCAGCAAAGCTTCCAATCGCCCTTGAGCAATTTCGGCTTGGTAGGGAGTGTAAGCTGTATACCAGCCGGGATTTTCTAGGATATTCCGCTGGATGACCGGGGGAGTGATGCAGTCGTGATATCCTGTGCCGATGTACGATCGAAATACCTGATTTTTTGCAGCAATTTCTTTCAATTCTGCCAAAGCGCTGTACTCGCTTCGCGCTTCGGGAAGTTGTAAGGGTTGAGAAATACGAATCGCCGCAGGAACCGTTTTGTCAATCAACTCATCGAGGCTGGAAATGCCCAAAACATTGAGCATTTGCTGGATTTCGCTGGGTGTCGGGCCAATGTGCCGGCCCGCAAAACCATTGATGGGGGAAAGGTTTTGCTGCTGACTGGGTTCAAGTTGAGGGCTGTAGAGTACCAAGGCGGATTCTCCTGAATAGACTTTTGCTTCTTTGTTTGTAACATTTTGCTAAGAAAACAAGGAAGATTTTCTGCGTCTCTCAAAGTCCGACAGGGGTTGAAACCCCTGTCTCATAGCTAAAGTCGTCTGAAGACGACTAAGGAAGATTTTTTGCGTGTATCAAAGTCCGACAGTCCGATAGTCCGACAGTCCGACAGGGGTTGAAACCCCTGTCTCATAGCTAAAGTCGTCTGAAGACGACTAAGCAAGATTTTTTGCGTGTATCAAAGTCCGACAGTCCGACAGGGGTTGAAACCCCTGTCTCATAGCTAAAGTCGTCTGAAGACGACTGTAGATTAAGCTGCACTTATCGCAACTCCCCCCGCAACAGCTTGGTATTTCAGTCGTCTTTAGACGACTTGTGCTATTAGCCAGGGGTTTCAACCCCTGGCGGATTGTGGAATTATCAACGAGCCCTATGCCCTATGCCCTATGCCCTATGCCCTATGCCCTATGCCCTATGCCCTATGCCCTATTCCCCCTCGACCATTTTGCGATACTCCGGGGCCGAGAAAGCCTCGTCTGCTTCGCTGGGATTGTCAACGCGCACTTTCAGCAGCCATCCAGCGCCATAGGGGTCTTCTGCCAAATCTTCGGGAGCCTCTATAATGTCATCATTGCGTTCTACGACTATACCGGTAACTGGTGCTTTCAAGTCTTCAACGGCTTTCACTGACTCGACTGTACCGAAAGCTTCGCCCTTTTCCAAGCCTGCACCGACTTCGGGCAAATCTAGAAACACGATATCGCCGAGTTGGTCAACTGCAAAAGCACTAATGCCGATGGTGGCAATTTCGCCTTCGAGTCGGATGTATTCGTGAGTGTCTAGGTATTTCAGGTCATCGGGGTATGTTAGTGCCATGTCTTTTCTCGCAATAAAAAAGTAGTAGTTAAATCTTATTCAACTATGAGCCTTTAGTAATGACTAAATGGAACAGAAAAAATATTAAACGCTTGCTTTTTGGAGAATTTTCTGTCAAACGACTGATGCGCTCTATAATTTTTATTTACGCATTTCTATGTTTTTACGGTTTCTTTTTTTCAGAACGGCTAATTTTTCAACCTCCCCCATCTAGTCAGAGTGATAGCAGGGAAGTTATCAAAGTTAGCTCAGCTAATGGCGTGAAAATTTCAACTGTTCATTTTCCTAACCCGCAAGCTAAATATACCATACTTTACAGTCACGGGAATGCGGAAGACTTGGACGGCATTTTGTGGCTACTCAGAGAGATTCGAGATAGCGGGTTTGCTGTGTTTGCCTATGATTATCAAGGTTACGGCACGAGTCAGGGAAATCCTTCTGAATATAATACTTATCGTGATATTGAGGCTGCTTACAATTATTTAACCCAACATTTGGGAGTACCTGCAAAGCAAGTTATTCTTTACGGGCGTTCTGTGGGCGGTGGGCCGGCAATTGATTTGGCTTCGCGGCAACAAGTCGGCGGTTTGGTGGTTGAAAGTTCCTTTGTTTCGGCTTTTCGGGTGTTGACGCGGATTCCTATTTTACCCTTTGACAAGTTTGTGAATATTGATAAGATTGGCAAAGTTCGATCGCCTGTTTTGGTGATTCATGGTAAGGCTGATGAGGTGGTGCATTTTTGGCATGGAGAGCAGTTGTTTGCAGCGGCGAAGCAGCCGAAATTAAATTTTTGGGTTGATGGGGCGGGTCATAATGATTTGATGGATGTGGCGGGCGATCGCTATGCTGCAACTTTGCGACAATTTGCTAAGCTAGTAGATGAGTCTTCTTGACCAAGATGAGCAACGGGCTAGAAGCCCGTTCCACAAGAACACATACACTTACACTTTATAGCCTTTCTCAGTAACATGAGGTGCACGCTTGATAAGCGGGCATAGGGCATACCTCACCAAGATTGAGAACTGCTGTACCTAATTTAACTGGGGCGGTTTGGCGATTTATAAAATGGTTTTTTCACCACATTAGCCGGATAGTTTTTACCGCGAATTTCGACCTCTAATTGCTGACCGATTTTAGCTAATTTTGCGGGAACAAATGCGAGGGCTACTGCCCGATTCAAAGTAGGCGATAATGTACCGCTAGTAACTTCTCCTACTGTTTCGCCTTCAAATATTACCAGATAGCCGTGGCGCGCAATGTGCCGTCCCTGCATTTCTAACCCTACCAACCGCTTTGATACTCCACTCGCTTTCTGCTGTTCCAAAACCTCCCGCCCAATAAAATCGCCTTTGGTGTCGAGGTGAACAACCCAACCCACTCCAGCCTCTAAAGGCGTGATATTGTCGTCGATATCTTGACCGTAAAGAGCCATTGCTGCTTCTAAACGCAAGGTATCTCTCGCACCCAAACCGCAGGGCACAACGCCAGCAGCTAACAATTTTTGCCACAGTTCTTTTCCTACTTCGGCATCCACCATGATTTCAAACCCATCTTCGCCGGTGTAACCTGTTCTGGCAATAAAACTCGGCTGTCCCAACAGATTTGTTTCTAAGTGACCAAATGCCTTAATTGGTGCGAGGTTGTCTTCCACAAAAGACTGGAGATAGTTAACAGCCTCTGGCCCTTGAATTGCAATTAAAACTTTATCTTCTGAGATGTCTGTAAAACAGAGTTCGCTCAATTCTAAGTGAGTGCTTATCCATGCTTTGTCTGCGATGCGAGTGGCGGCGTTGACAATAATTACTGCACGTTCTTCGCTAGTGATAGGGTCTGGTTCTTGGCAGTAGAAAATAATGTCGTCTAAGATGCAGCCTTTGGCATTTAGCAAGACTGTATATTGAGCTTGACCGGGTTGCAAGCGGCTCAAGTCTGAGGGGACTAAGGGTTGAAATTTTTCTATTAATTGTTTCCCTCTCAAACCAAATTTTCCCATGTGGGAAATGTCGAACATTCCTGCTTGCTGGCGTACTGCTTGGTGTTCGCTGCTAATGCCTGCGTACTGCACCGCCATCTCCCACCCGGAAAATGGCACCATCCGGCCTTTGAGTTCTAATGATAGGTCGTACAGAGGCGTGCGGGCAAGTTGGCTCGGACTCTCTGGATTGTTGGGTTCAGTTGACTTTGCCACAGGTAGCGCTTTGGTTGCGGGTAGACTGTTTTGATTTTACGGGAAAATTGGTTTTCGCGGTGTGTAGCGCGATCGAATTTAACGACACGGCAATGCTGTTTAGGTACGAGTAAGGACACTGCAGTGCCCTTCTTCGTGTCAACTTAACGTCAAAAGTAGTATCAGTATACCGTCTACCGATGAGCCCCTCGATCCCCACGGCGCCTAGGGCGGGCACGGGGGCACCGCCCCTACGAAGGGGGGGACAAGAGTATTCAAAGTCCCCCTTAACAAGGCAGGGCGGTTTCATTCTTGGTAGGGGCCGTGCCCCCGTGCCGGCCCTTTTGGCCTGAAACCCCCATTCGATGGTTGGTGGCGGGGGTAGGCACGGGGAGTAGGGGTAGCACTACCCCTACAAAAACCTCGTTTTTGGTGATAATGAAACAGCCCCCCTTAATAAGGGTGGGACAAGAGTCTTCTCTTTAGTCCCCCTTATTAAGGGGGATGCGAGGGGGATCTAGACTGGGGTAAAAGCGATATTTATCAACAGTTTTAGTCTTAAGTTGACACGAATGAGCAGTGCCGTTTCCCTACTGTAATGTTTATGGAGAATAGCGGGCTCGAACCGCTGACCCCTACAATGCCATACTTCCCTAAGACAGGATATAACAGAGAAAGGGTGTTTCAGAGGTTTGCAAAATAGAAATTACAGCAAATTGGGTACAAACTAAACAAAATGACAAATTCTGCGGTTTTTAAAAAATTCGGTGATGTGTCGGTAGAAATTGTCAGAGGAAATTATCGGCTAAGATGGCGGGCCCTCGGTCGCCGTTTCTGTTTAGCGATCGGGAAAGCAGATACAGAGGCGGCTCGAATTGTGGCAGAAGGTCGGGCCCAAGAAATTAACGCTGATATCTTGTTTGGGCGGTTTGATGAAAGTCTGGCTAAATACTCCCAGATTCATGCCGACAAAATTGCTGCTGCTAAAAAAGGATTAGATTTGCGCGAAGTGTGGGAAAAGTACAAGATTCACCAAAAATACCGAGTCGCAAAAACAACCCAAAAAGACAACTGGCGAACAGTTGATTTGTGTCTCGAAAAATTGACGGCTGAGCAACTGCTGCTAGAGCGATCGGAATTGCTGTTGCCCAAGCTTCTGCAAACTTACGCCCCCGGTACAATCCGGCGAGCACTGGCAAGTCTGAATGCATCTTGCAATTGGGCGGTAGAAGCCAAGTTAATTGAAAATAACCCATACAGTAGATTAACTAGGCAGTTGCCGAAAAAACAGGGCGATCGCTCGCGAGAAATCTTCACGACCGCAGACATAAAAAAGATCCTTCTCACCTTTCGTGCAAATAAAGCCGCGAGTTTTTATGCAAATTACGTTGAGTTACTGACGCTTACGGGATTTAGACCTGAAGAGGCGATCGCCCTAACTTGGGATGACTTGACCGCTGGGGAAAATGGAAAGTTGTCAATTCGAGTAAACAAAGCCCACAGTAAAGGCGAACTCAAAAATACAAAAACTGGTGAACGCAGAGACTTTCCCTGCAATCCTCAGCTCACTAAATTTCTAGCTAACTTGCCTAAGATTCCTAATTTACACAATCTAATTTTTCCTTCACCCAAAAGCGGGTATATAGATCAGCATAATTTTTCTGGTCGGTATTGGTTGCCGATCGTCCGCGAACTCGCAGCTCAGAAAAAAATCAAGCAATATTTGCCCTGTTACAACTTGCGTCACAGTTTCATTACCCGATTAGTTCGCGAGGGGCTGGACGTGGCGACAATTGCAAAACTTGCAGGCAACAGCCCAAAAATGATTTTTGAGCATTATTTGTCGGCTAACAGTGATCTAGAATTGCCCGAATTTTAACCAGAGCCGATGGTGGGATTTGAACTCACGACCGTTCGATTACGAATTTTAAATCGGCGATTGCGTCGCATCAGAGGTTGTTTCAGATTTGGGAGCTGCCACCGTCGTGATCTGGGTATAACGTCCTTGACCAATTGCTCTTTGAATTATTAGCATGGCTTGAGTTAATTTTTCATCGCCTTGACAATTAAGTAATAAAGGATTTGTTTGGTCAAGGTAAGGCTCTCCCACGACTTTGCCACTAGGCAAAGTCGTCTTAACCTTGAAGTATATTTTTAACTCTAAATCTTGGATGTTCCCTGCAGCTTGAATTAGATTAACTTCAAGTCTGTCAGGTATATGTTCAGTAGTAACATCATCTGTATCTTTAATTAAAACACTCATGGCTTTTTCCCTCTTTGTTCTGAATTAATATTTTAACTTAATTGTGATTGCTTAAAGACTTACCCAGTCTTAGCAACAACCATAAATCAATTGGATACAAGATAGCTACCCGATATAGTGACTACTCCTGCGGGGTCTATAGCTACGGAGGCTTGAGTCCCGCCACCAACAGGTACTTGTCGTAGAATTATAGTATTTGCACCATTCAATATTACAAGTTGTAGAGTATTATTAGCTACTAACGTAACGGTACTGTGATAAATTGCAGCAGTCGTAAAATTTACGTTTGTGTACGGCAATCCAGATACAATCATATTTCCAGTTCCGTCGTGAGCACTCCATACTAGGTGAATGTCAAAAAAAATTCTTCTCCCTATTTTTGTAAAAGTTCCTATTTGTGTTGTGTACGTACCTAATCCTGCTGTAGTTGTACCTGTTATAGTTGGGGTAAACGTACCTTCTAAATAATCATCTAATATTCTCGGATTGCTACTAACGTTTTGTGTGGACGGAAATTGAATTTGTCCTCCAATATTTAGCAATCCTCCGATATACTGATTACCTGCCACGCCTTGACCTCCTGAAATAATAAAGGCTCCAGTTGTTGTAGAAGTAGCTTCGGTAGTGTTTGTAACTCTAGTAATATCACTAAAACTTTTTGCGCCCAGAAAAGTTTGAGCGACAGATGTAATACCTCCATTCGTAGCCGGCAAGCTTCCGGTTACTCCAGTAGCTAAAGGTAATCCAGTAGCATTCGTCAGTATTGCAACAGAGGGGGTTCCTAAGTTTGGGGTGGTAAAATTAGGAGAGATTAAAGTAGCAAATTTATTGGGATTTTCCCACTCCCGATCGCCCCTGAGCAAAAATTCCCCACTGCCAGCGGGGGGAGCCGGCACCAAACCGTTTGTACCAGGAAGGCTGGCAGATGGTGCACCATAAACACTGAGCAGAGTTTCGAGAGCAACAATGCGATCGCTCAATTCCTCATTTCCATTATTTTTTTTTTCGGCGACTACGGAACCCCAAACTAAAATTGTGTCTGCCGATGTCAGTACATTCCCGAGTTTAATTTGAATCCCAAGGCTCAAATCCTCTGCTACATCTATCGTGTTGGAATCCGAAAAAAAGCGCATCAGATTTACATCGTAATACGGCTCTTTGTTAAAAATTCTAATAGGCGCTCGCTCGATCCATGCTCCAGTTCCTTTCTTTACATAAAGTATAATTTCCTTAAATGAGGTGTTGAGCGCTACTTCCTCCAGAATTTGCTGGAGATTATCCGGAGGGGTATTGTCGGGAATGTACGGAAATTCTGCTGCATCTATACTTTTGATATTGATTGTTAGTCTTAAAGTGGTAATAAATCCGCTGTGTTCGGCTTGAGGTTTGTAAATCGTAAAAATAGGCGCGGTATAATTGCTGGAATCAATCTGAAATAAAATACTTTCGGCGATGGCCATATTTGAATTAAGGAATAGAGCATACTCTGATAATAGCATTTCGGAGGTTGCAGGGAAGTTACTCCCAGTGCATCCCACAGCTAGATATAATAGTTTTACGGATTTGTGGAAAAAAACGAGGCGACCGAGCGGCTACCTTCCGCGACCGGCTACGTGCGCTACAAAAGATAATGATTTTTTCTTCTGTTGTTTAAGTTGTGGGGCAACTGATCCAGGCAGCGTTAAGGAATTACTGGCACGGCGATCGGCTAATGCGGGATGGATTAGCGCGGATTGGTGGTGGGATTTTGGCTGGCTCTTGCCCGAAGGGTTTGTGAACTTGGGCATTGGGGTTACAGTTCCGAGTCCACCTGTCGAGCGCGATCGGGTGTTTTTGCTGAAGCCAGATTTTACGCGGGGTTACTTAAACTTGGATTTGGCAGCACACGCCAAAGGTGGAGCCGATCAACATGAAGCTAAAGCGCGAGTAGTTGATTTTGCTAATGTGTCCTTTGAAGGGGAATTAACGGTTACTACATTGGGAGATATTCGCGTCGCTGTCCCCCTATCCCGATCGCAATGGTTTGGAGATAATAAAGAGATTTGGCAGCGCTTTATATTTCAGCCGCCAATCATGCCTTACGAGCTGTCTAATTTGGTTTTAGATAATGATAATATTAAAGTGGTAAATGGGAAAGTTGAATTTATGGGGATTGAACTGTAAATGCCAGATTTCTTTCACTCAGCTTTGCGCGGAGACCAAATCCACGAAGCCAAAATCAAAGTTTTACCAGAGGGCTCAATTTTTCCTGCACCTGATTGGGAGGGGCAATTTCTTGTAATTGGATTGAAGCTTTATGTTAGCATTAAGCAAAATAATGTTTTAACTTGGACGCAGCCAAAAGCGTATAATCTGCCACAATTGCCGTCTAATGTAGTTACTTTTGAGCAAGGCTACGAAAATCCTCCAGCACCGAGAGATAAGTCTGGAGTAATTTATTTAAACATAGATACCAAAGATATATGGTATTTCGAGGGTGCAAATTGGATTAAATTAGGTCAAGGCGGTAGCGCTTCAAGTCTTGATATTATTTCTGGTCGCAGTACGACAAATTGGCAAGGTAATTTTTTCGGTCTATTAAATCCTGTTTTGGAGAGTGAAGAGAATTGTTTGCTCGTTAAAAAATGGCTGCCTAACACTAAGTATTACTTTGCCATCACAACTCCTGCAATGTTATCCTTGGGGGGTAGTGACGATAATTTGTTTTATATTGGACTATGGGATGGTTGGGGGCAATCACACGTTATAGCTAGCTACTTAGACAAAAATGATGAAATATGTTTTACTTTAGACACCACGCTGTTCAACGAAAAACCTGAACCTTATAGATTAGGTATTTATATAAAAAGAGATATGGGGTATTGGCGTTACTTAAACTTTGAATTTAATCTAGATACGCGCTTTGTAAAAATAAAAGAACTGGCAAATATTTCTTACGGGTATTAATTATGGTTAGCTTTTTGACCCCAGCGACAGGTGGGATTCAACCAATTAACGGACGAAATGGAGCCACAATCGAAGGCTTAATCAATGCCGAAAGAGGAAAACCGGGTAAAGATATTGTTCCTAACGTAGTCAACCAGATTATTGCAGCTACCCAGGTATCAGTGCCTGCCAATGCTTGCGATCCACAGGCAGCGCTACAACGCGCACAGCAGCAAATTCAAGAAAAGGTACAGTTAATCTTGGTAAATTATATTCAGCAACAGGTGCAGCAGGAGGTCAGCAATTCGGCGTCTATTCAACAACTGCAAAAAGAATTACAGGCAATTCAGCAAACGCAAAATCAAACAGAATCCATACAACAGCAAGCGGAGATTATCGAAAAAGACATGCAAAAACAGTTAAGTGGACTTATAGTGGGAGTCGTAGGACGAGCTTCGCAGCAGTTGCCACAAGTTGCAAAACTTGCAAATACAAACGCTGCAGGGCTTAAAACAATTGCAACCGTAGCCGAATCGCTATCAACTTTTGTACCATCGCAAGGTATCAATATGTCGGCATATGCAAGTGCCACTCAAAAAACAGTTCAAACCGTCAGCCAAGCTTGTTATATTTGAGGTATTTATGAGTGTTTGTGCAGGAATCGGCAATGGAATAGGCGGCGCAATTGGCAAGTGGGGTGCGGGTTTAGGCAGTGCTTTAGGATTGGGTGCAACCGTTGATTTGGGGGTGCGAGCTTATACAGGATACGGTTTGCTCGAAACTCTTTCTGTGCCTTATATTGAATGTCCCGATGGCTCGTACTCAAGTGCAATTGAATGGTACGGAAGCGGGTTAAAGTGTCCTAAAAAGCCAGAAACCGCTGAATTGGGTCTTAAACCTCCTTCGCCTCAAAGCAGTCAAGCTCTTTCTTATAATGATGCAATTGAAGCGATGGGAGGGATTACAAATACGTATTTTGGAAATCATGTTTTTGGTTTCACTCTCTTCGGTACTATGTTGGGGGATTCTCTTATGTGGCAGCCTCGATCAGGGCATTACGATACAGGGGCGCAACGATTTCAAGACAAACTAGGGAATGTTTTTATAAGGGGAACCATAAGCGAAACGTTGGGCAGTCCACTTACTGATGAACCAATTTCGCTATCTTACAGTGATATGGGTAGAGGCGGTTTTTTTTTAAATCCAACCTTTGATCAAACTTGGAATGGAATATCAGGCGGAACTTATTTTTTTGTAAATAGTCAAGCACCTACACAAACTAGAACAAAATTTGCAGTTCCGTACATGAAAAGAAATGGATTTTTTCGTGGACAATCTCCCTATACTTTTCTAGGAATTCAAGCAAGCATTCCCTCTGATTACGCAAAAGCTCCGCCCGCCGCCAATATTTCATCAATACCACCTGGATTTACACCATCACCACCACCACCAAGAGAGGATTGCGAAGAAATGAACTGCCCTTGTCTGACTCCTGACATGATCGAAAAAGCGGTTAAAAAAGCTTTAGGTTTATCGCCATTTGCTCCTGAAAAGCTCATTCGAGAAATGGGAGCAAAAATATTTGCTGCTCCCGGTCCGTCTCTCGTGCCGATTGTCCCCCTAACTTTAGTGGATGCAATCGCCGCCATTCAAGCCGCCTCCTATATGAGAGCTGGCTATGGACGTTACCCTGTAGTGATGCCCGGTTCCCTTATTAACGACAATTCCGTTGCCGACGCCGTACCAGCGCAGCCAATTGAGAACTTCGCAGAATGGTTTGAATGGTTTGTAAAGCAGCAGGATGCAGTGCAGGGTGAGTGGCCTGTAGAGATTGCGATCGTGGATGGAGCCAAACGCCAACCGCTTAAATTCGAGAATATTTCTGAGGCTTTTGCGGAGCTTAGCGGGTTGATGATTCAAACTGCAACTGATGCCGATGCCGCTGTAGCTGTAGCTTCCCACTCCGCCGTTGCTGCCACCAAGGCACATACTGCTAGTGTGATTGCTCAAAAAAATGTGGAGTGTTTGATCCGGTTCTTTGGAGTGAGAACGGGCTACGGCTCAATTTTTATTGATTCGGCTATCACTCCAATGGACTCCGATAATCCAACGTTCAATCTGAAAAAATTCCTTACACCCTCCAAACAGCCGATCGCATTTTTAACAGACGTTGACCCCTTCGATTTTCAGGCTGTGTTAGACAGAATTTTACGTAACAGCGAGATTGCCAAATCTGCGGTAGCGCTAGATGCAAAATCGGGACTGGTAGGAGACTATGCTCGCAACCAAAGAAAATACGACGCGGCAGAAGCCAAGCGCGAAGCCGAAAAAGAACTTGAAAAATTGCAAGCTAGTATTAACGCTGCCAATCCCGAATTTAAAGTTAGAATTCGAGTAGATACGCCAGCCCCAACGGGCGATATCACTGGAAATAATTTTGTAATTAAGAGGCCAAAAACTGCTGATGAATGATCTTACTTGGGCTGAATTACTGGCAGCGCTTGCACCGGATTCTATTTTTGTAGACAGCAGTCGCGGTGTTTGCGTAAATGTTTCTCTGGTTTCTGGGGAATCTCCAAACTTAAATTTACTTACTCAAGTAGGAGTGATCGAATTTTGCTACAAACTTCTTGACGCTGCCAATCGAGCTCAAACTACTAAAAATGCAGCATTGCCAGCGGGCAGTAAGCTTAATTCCTTTGGCGCACCGATTTGGAGTACGCCAAGTGCCGCTGGACTGGTAACTGCTCGCCATTCAGTAGCCGCTCAATTTACAGTTTCTACTGCCGTGGCTGTAGCACCGCTTACCTAATGAACAACACACCGATCGTATTGGGTGAATTGACAGAATTGCGATCACGTCGGACGCGAATACTTAACAGCCAAAACCTTGGCGGCGAGCGAACGATCGATATTACTGCGAGCTCAGACGGCAGTAATCCCGGAATTACTACGGGCTTGGGAACGGGTAGTGGTGGAATTCTTGGTGGTATTGTCTCCCGATTGCAGCAGTTTGCGGGATTCCTATTTCAGCAAGCACTTAATACTTTAACAGCGAGCCTGACTCAAATTGCCAGTACGCTTGTTAGTAGCTATCTTCAGCTTGAGAATTTTGACTGGAATAGCACAGACGATGAAATCAAAAAACAGATTGCTAGCAATAACGAATCGTTGCTATTGAATTCTGGTGATGCGGTCGGGCAGATGGCGGCATGGGGATTAATTGGGTTTGCAAATTTGGCTATCGGAGCAACACTCGGCGCTCTAGGCAAGGCAACAGGTAATAACAAACTACGTGGGGCAACTATTGCCGGTATCGCCGTACCTGTGCTTTCTGGCAAGATTGCGCTGGCGCTTGCGGAGGAAGGCGGCGATGAGGTAGGTGACGAACTGCGATCATTTCTGATGCAGGCTCGCAGCATCGCTGTTCGGAATGGGATTTTAGCTACTATTTTGTCCGCGCGCAAAGCTGGGTTTTTTGGTGGCAGTGTTACTGATACCTCGCTGCCTGTTGATAGTTTCATTTCACGCCAACAGGATTTTATTAAAAAAAATATTCCTGACAAGTGGCAGGATTGGGCTGAAGACGTTCTCGATAGCTTCAAAGATTCCATATCTGAGGCTATTTATGTTGTTACAAACACAATTGATGATGCGCTTGCAGCCTCCAAGTATGCTGCATATCAAAATGAACGGCGACAGCGAATTACACTTTTATTGAATGAAGACGATGACGAAAATTAATTTTCAAGGCTCAATTGAGGATGTAAAAAAACAGATTGAGCAAACAATTGCTACTTATGAGTTACTGGGTAATCAAACGTCTATTGATTTTAATCAATGGTTTGAAGGATGGGAAAATGGATTTCCTGAAGATATTGAAAATCGAGCTTTAGGTAATTATCCTGTAACAGGTGAAAAGGCTTGGCGTAGCGACGCAAATAAGAAGCCCCGGTGGCGAGAATGGTCTAATAAAAATGGATTTATCAAAGGCGAGTATTGGCGCGATCGGTCAGTTGAAAGCGAGTCGATTCCGTTAAGCGGTACGGCCGATAAAATTATTCAACATATTCATCAATTAGAGTACGAAGGTGGTGGAGAATCGGCGTCTCGAAATAAAAGTAAAGCTTGGCCACCGATGAAAGGACAACCATCTATTAAACTTTATTTTCGAGGAGAGGGAACTGCTAAAGGAATAATAACTTTGGTTGTTATGAATAAAACTGATGACCCAAAAGTTCCACTACCTAGTATCGATAAATCAGATTTGCGACACTACGCGCAAAGGATAAAAGAACAATTTGCTACTCCTAATTTATATATTTGGAATAAAGGAAAAGAAATTTTAAGTTATACGAATCGTTGGCAAGGGTTTGACGGGCAATGGTGGTTGTGTCGAAATGAGGCAGCGGGATTAGCTTTATTAACTCGATTATTAGCTGTTTTAGACCTACCGCTAGACCGATCAAAATTACGAATGAGTACAGCCGTGGACGAAGCCGCAGCCTTTCCTTCTAACCCCCCTAGTGTCACAGTTCTTGGAGAACCTACTCCTCAAGATAACGAACGCCCGTTAGTGGATGTCACTTTTTGGCGCGCAGAAATAAATCTCGCAAAACTTAACACCCCTATTCCGTTAGTAGAGCGAGCTCAAATTGTGTATAAGTAAGCTCAACAATATGACCAGCAAACTATATCTAATACGTATGTAGATTTTGCAAACCCTACGGGTTTGTAAGGGGAGTAGCACGGTTTCAAAACACCTAGAAACCGTTGACAGCGACTAGGGCAGAAGACATGATGAAAAAGTCCTGTCTCACACTTTTGGTCTATGCCTGTAGCAAAAGCCTATTACGTTATTGACGGCGCTAGTAACGCGGCCGTACAGCTTACAGAGAATTACGCTGCAATTGCCACCGACCTAGGGTTATCGGGCAAATCAACAACGCCGATTGCAGGTAAAACTGTTTTACGTACTTCAACTTTGATTGGGGCTCGCGAAGGAGGTCGAATCCGAATCAATTACAAAACGGGAGCAAAAACGCGATCAGGGCAGAATATTTTTTGCGCTACTTCAAAAATGGAAGAGGCAATTAGCAGTCTAATTGGCAAAGAATTCGGAACGGGGCGCACGATAATTTCAGCTTCCTACCCTCGTCGCGCTGTGTTCTACTAATCAGTCTCACTTTATTTCCTCATTTGTCAGCCAGTCAATTTACCAATAATTAAATTATGCCAGCAGCTTCTAACAAATTATGCAAAGCTAGTACCGCAAATCCCGGTGGAACTGGCGCTACTGTTGTCTATTTCCGATCCAATGTCAATATGTATTCTGGAGCATTTGCTACCGCTAGCGGAATTGCGGCAGCGGCAGCAAATGAACAATCTAATCCGGCTATGCCCATTAAAAACTTGATTCGATCGGGGCAATTGGTAAGAATGACAGCGGTTACGAAAGGAACTTCAACAGACCCGTCTCGCCAAATTAAGATTCTTGTTACCAATGAAAAAGCAGAAACTATTGGTGCTGCTTTTGCAAATGGAACCAACACAATTCCAGGCATTACAGCGGGAGCAATTGTTGCTGTCCGACGCGCTAACAGAATGCGCCTAAGCTAAATATAGCTTTTTGTTCAACCATTTTTGCAAATTCTACTGTTTCCTAAAATTATGCTTGACATTGAAAACTCTAATTTTTTGGCAGCGTTAAACCATACATCAGTAGCAGCTTGTTTTACCTCTTCTGCCACGCTTCCCGACAATGTTACTCCTGTGCAAGTTTTAAATTCGGTTTTGGAAGCGTATAAAACAACTCAATCCGAAGCCAACGAAGCTAACACTAGCACAGAATTTATCAGCACAATTGTTAACGTTCAAAACGAACCGATCCTTTTTGACGGCAATAACAATCCTTATATGGATGTAGTAAGTACGGTGAGAATTAAAAAAATTCTTACTACTTCAGACGCTCAACCTTACATTTCGCCTTTGCAGATAATTTAATGAATCAAGAAG
Organism: Microcoleus sp. D2_18a_B4; assembly: GCF_036702475.1. Classification (NCBI taxonomy): domain Bacteria; kingdom Bacillati; phylum Cyanobacteriota; class Cyanophyceae; order Oscillatoriales; family Microcoleaceae; genus Microcoleus; species Microcoleus sp. D2_18a_B4. The sequence goes on along the minus strand of NZ_JAUBTL010000008.1, from coordinate 111,194 downwards.
AAAGGGAATATGTGTCTCCCGTTCCTAGGGTTCATGTTTTGCAGAATTTTCTGGGAGCTGATGGAGAAATTACCGGACAAATTACATCTCAAGTTGGAGCGGATGGCGTTTGGATTCAGTTTGACTGCGAATGTACCGACGCTCTACCAACTTGCAAAGCAGCTTGTTGTGCTTTGCGCGGCACTTATTTAACTCCAGAAGAAGCCAGTTCGGATTTTTATGACTGCTTTGTTGAAGAAGAATCAGGATTGCCAGTATTGCGCCGAGATGCTGACGGCTGGTGCACTTATCTTGATAGAAATACCCGCCGCTGTTCAATTTACGAAAATCGTCCTCAAACTTGCCAAAATTTCCATTGTACGCGAGGCGCTAACGTTCGTGGCTGGAAATTAAGTAACGCTGTTCACCGACATTCGATTAGCTAAAAAAAGTGGGAAACCTACTGGCAGAATTTGGCAATAACACCAATTGGTTGCAGTCAGATAGTCAAAATTTCACCGGATACGGTATTCCTAATTACATTCCGCCGTATGAATTTGAAAAACATATACTAGCAATACATGTTTCTAATTCAGAGGCGAAAGAAAGTTGGAATTTTGCTGGTTGGGTTTCTCAGAAAATTAGACTAGGAGTAGGCCCTAATCAAGCTGCTGAACCTGTCGCTAATCGTAAACTATGGTTGCGGCGAACTCAATTACTTATTTTTCAACCTTTAGCTACTACCTACACATTAGAAATTGGATTTCCTCGGTGGTTTAAACAAGCAAGTCTTACTATATGGGAGTATTGGGGCCCTCAAGCAGATTCCACTGAAAACAAAATTGGCATCGTTCAAGGTACTTTAATTAGACTTGAAAATAAAATCGACACACTACTCCAACAGCATCCGCCGTAATTATATGGCTATTTCTTGGACTAATCTAATAACCAATGCGGCGGGTTTCACTGTTATAGCCGGATTTTTGTGGAAAGGGCTTAAACTGGCCGAAAAATACATCTCCGAACGCACTGCCACTACTATCGAAAACCAGCGCAAAGCTTTAGCACAACACGAGCGCACCATTGCGTTAGAAGCAATTATTGATGTTATCGTAACCAGACTTGATCAGCAAGATAAATTTTTAGAGCGGTGGACTCAAGGAGAATATGAAACCTATAAGGACACTGAAAATGAAGAATACTATGTAGGGCATGATGATGCGTATCATATTCGACAGGACGTTCCCAATTTGCAGAAAAAGGCTGTGAGGCGTTACAACAAAATTAGAACCGACTTTACTACGCCATCCTAAATATGAAATTAGATCTCATCCCTGAAATTGTCCGATCGCTTACACCATGCGCGCTTGGAATAGCTGGTTTTTCTCTAGCGGTGTGCGCCATTTTAAATAGTGAAAGGCTCACAGGTGATCGATTTGCTTATACCTTGGGAGTTGCTGGGACTTTTTTAGGCTCGGCGGCTGGCGGATATAGTCCTCAAAATAGACAATCACAAAATAGAATTAGCGCGGATCAAGTAGATATTGACCAAAGTAAATAAAGTATAGTATGTGGCTTATTACTATCAGCAAGCGGTTGAATTGCTATTTACGCCTGACGCAGCAAAAGAGGATCTAATAGATGCTCTAAGTGATGTAAGCAGCGAATATGGGTACATTTATTGCACCGCTAGACATGAACTTCGACAGAATACCGCGCCAGAGCTAACAAAATTTACTCTGGTTATTGAGGCTTTAAAGTTCAAAATTAAAAATTATAAGGATTAAAAATTATGTCAGCCGTTAAATTACCAGCTCCTTATTTTTCTCAAGTAGACAATGAAAGCTATTATTTTGGTTCTGGCTCAAGGCAATGCTGTCTTACGTCAAATGCGATCGCTGCTAACTACATTTTGCTAGACCGAGGGCTTGAATCTTTAGAAGACAGAGCAAAGCGTCTGGGATTCTTAGAAGCTGAATCAGCGTATGGGGATGTACTAAAAGCTTACGGCGACAGCACAGACCATACCGCTAACACTCAGGCTTTAAAAAAATTTGGGCTTGAAAGTTATTTCAGTACATCCCTGTCAATTGATAACGCGATCACCAGTTTAGATAAAAAACTACCAATGCCCGTGGGTTTACACTATAAATCCAGCGGTCATATCGTTTGTTTAGTTGGTTATGACATTATCAAGGAATTCTTCTGGGTGCACGATCCGTATGGAGTACGCGCCGCTCGTGCGGATTATTACGAAGCAATTGGTGGGCAATCAGGACGATACGACAAATATAGTTTCGAGATTATGGAAGATTTATGGACAGCGCGCTCTGACGGTTGGGGTCGAGTATTTACTTCTATTGGTGGCAAAGCCACTGGTTTATAAAAAATCCCCCTTAATAAGGGGGGGAAGGTTAAGTCGCCTAACGACATCAAAGGTTTTTGCAAGAATTCCACAATTAGCGAGTTACGCGGAGTGCAGAGTGATCAACCCTAGAAGGGATTAACTGGGAGGCTGACATCCCGCGGCCTGTGTACAGCGCACTTATTGCCAGCCACCACAATTATATTACTTTTGACACTGTTGCAACACTTCACGCGCATCAAGATTGTAAACGTGCTGCCTTTGTCCGGTTGAGTGGTTCACCTGAAATCCTAAGTATTCGCAGGCGATCAGAAATTTATCAAAGCGAAGCATTATTAGCTGAAAAGATTTTTCAAGTAATAATTTTCATCAATTTTGTTGTCGCACACAACCATTGACTTAGCTGCTTGTTCGGCTAGCGTTCGATTCCACCCTTTGAATTCTGATTTAGCTACCAATTCAAGTTCTGGCATAACGATGGCCTCTAGGTGAAATACATTTTTTGGTGAATCGTCATAATAACAAGAGCTTTCTATTGTAAATTTCCAGTTTGACCAGTAAAATGTAGTTTTCATTGCTAGATCTTAATTACGGTACAATTCAACTTCAACAATGGAGATATTCTGATTGGCAGGATGACGTTTTTCTTCAGCTAAGCGTTGTTCAGCATCCGAGCGAGTTGCGAAAACTTTACAATTGCAGCTTGTTTCAGGCCCTAGCTCAACTCTTCTCGGATTTGTTCCACCACATCCCACTCCTTCAGGTGTTCCAATCGCGTGATCGCCAACTCCACCAATTCCGCGGTTTCTAGTTCTTGGCGGTTCATGGGTTATCCTGCAAAAGTTCAGTAAATATTTTTTGCTCGTTTGGCGACAGCGCTTGCCAGACTTTACGGCGATCGGCTAATCCTTTGTCGCAAACTTCCGTCAGTATAGGCTGAATAGTTTTAGCTAAAACTGAATCTTGGTCTAAAATAGGCTGCCACATCATTTCTACTAATTCGGTTTCGTCGGAGGTTAATCCTTTACCTGTTGCAAGGTGCAATTCTTTCCAAGCCCATTCTTTCGGGTATCCCAACTTTTCGGCTAAATATCTCCATGTAGCCAAAGAGACTGTATGTAAAACCGCTTGCTCGTTTAATTCATGCTTGAACCTGTAATACACCCAAACAGGCTTCAATCTTTGCTCTATAGCCACTTGGAATAGTCTATCAATCAACTCCCGCAATCCTAAAGGAACAAAATCTGACAAGCCAAAAGAATATACTTTGCTGTCAACATTAGCTGCTAAATCCTTGCTTTGTGCAGGGCCTCCACTTCCTAATTCAAATCGATTTTCGGTAAGACAGCTAGGACAAGAAGAAATCAATTTTTTCATCTCATGAGGCAAAGGCCTATAAGAATGTTGACATTTTTGACAATCCAGATAAAAAAAACGTTTATCTTCTTCATCAAGAGGTGTAGGGTGTAAACTCCACGCGCTTCTACGAAAATCTTCAGGCCCTCCCAAGTATCGGCGATTTTGTGTGTGATCTATAAAAACCGCATACTCTTTCCCTGGCATAATTCTCAATCCGCGACCAAGCATCTGGAGCCACATCGAGGTTGATTTCGTAGGTCGAACTATTTGAACACACTCAATAGCTGGCAAATCAAACCCTTCAGAAACAATTCCACAGTTACACAAAACTTGAATTTCTCCATTAGTAAATCGACTTAAAATGTTTTTGCGTTCATCTTTAGCGGTTTCCCCATCTAGGTGATCTGACGAAATACCCTCGTTTTGAAATTCTTGAGCATATTGTTGCGACCGTAAAACATCTACCGCAAAAACAACGGTACGCAACCCCTGAGCGTGTTTTTTCCATTCCCCCACTACATCACAAGGCTCAATTTGTGCGCCTACTGCCTTAGCCAAAGCATTAGGGTTAAAATCTCCATTTGCTGTTTTGGTTTTTGAAGTGTCTACAGTCTTGGTTGTAGAAAATAATTTGTAACCAGAAAGGTATTTGCCGTCTTCTCCCCAATCTTCGTCATCACCCCTTAACCCGCCCATTAATGCCGCTGCTGACGGCCCGCAAATCAACTCATCAAACAACCAGTGGAAGCCTTGACCGTCAATTCTGCATGGTGTAGCCGTGCAACCTAAAATTTTAGCGTTTGGATAAAGCTCTAAAATTGTTGTGTAAGTTTTTGAAACTGCGTGATGAGCCTCATCAACAATAATCAAATCTGCATCTGGTTTATTCTTGCGCCTTATCAGTGTTTGGACTGAGGCAACTTGCAACTCATAGGAATGAGTGGGAAAGCCAGACTTGATAACACCGACCGGAACCCCGGCAACCGCTTCTAACTTTTCCCGTGCCTGTAAAATCAATTCTTCCCGGTGTGCCAACACCAACACACTTTGACCTTGTTCGGCAAACTTGCGGGCAAGGTGTGCAAAAATTACAGTTTTTCCCCCTCCCGTCGCCAACTGAAGCATAATTCGGCGATGAGACTGCCAAGCGGCTTCAATCTTCTCAATAAGTGTTAACTGGTACGGTCTGAGAGTGTAAGTAGGTGTGATGACTTCGATAATTGCGTTTTCCATCATTTTTTCTCTCTCTAGAGTGGGCGAACAAAGCACGAGTGAAGACTACTGAAAGCCTTGCAGAATATAAACTTTTTGGGCGAACAACTCGCTAACTCAGCGCATCCCGAATCTCATCCACTGCGTCATGTTCTTTAAGAAATTCCAGCCGTGTGATCGCCAACTCCACTAAGTCCGCAGGATGAGCCGCCGCCACATCTGTCACAGCGCCATCGAAAACTGCCTCCATTAAATTTGTGGCTAAATCCCGAACTGCAATCCAATGCAGAATCGTAGATTTGTCGGTTTCTCGAAGAAGTGTGATCGCCCGATCAATAAGTTCTGGCGCAAAAACTCGATACAGGTGATCGACTTCGTTCGGATCGTCGCTGCTGCCCAAAATTTGCTGCATGGCTTCGAGTACGTGTCCGACTTCTGCCGGAATTTCCACTGCCAACAATTCTGTAAAAGTTTTTTGCTCGGCATCGCCCAGGGCTCCCCATACTTTTTTGCGATCGGCGGCACCGGTGCCACAAACTTCTTTGAGGATGCCTCGCACCTGTTGAGCAAAATAAGCGTCTTTTTCGGTAACAGCTTTTTGCAAATATTCCAAAAGTTCAATTTCAGACTCGTTTAGCTGGTTAGAATTTTCCAAGTGTTGTCGTTTGTTGTCATTTGTTGTCGTTTGTTGTCGCGGTGTTGTCGCGGGTTTTTCTGACTCTGTAAGGGTTTGAGGGTTAAGTGTTGTCATTTCTGGAAAACTCATATTTGCTGAATTTTCTTTCCACTGCCTTGCCTCATCCGCCGCCCTCTTGTCGGAAGCCTCTAAAAGTTCATTAGGAACCAGTGAAATTAAATTGTTGTAATTTTCAGAAATTTGAGAACACTCTTCAGTGAACTCATCAATAAGGCCGTCGGAAATACTTTCCGTGTGCGCGAGAGAATTTGCCTGAGAATTTTCAGAAATATATACTTTGGGATTTTGACAACACACAGCACTCAAAGCTTTATTCTCTATGGGTTTGAGTGCGACAACACCCCCGACAACAGGCGACAACAATGACAACAAATTTAGAGTTTTATCTTTGAAAGTGCCGTAACCCGCATCGGCGATCGCCTGCAAAAACTTTTGTGCAAAATATGCAGAGAATTTTTTGCCCTCAATCTGCAAGCGTCTAAATCTAGATTGGCAAAGTTGACGTGTTGTTAGGGTGCCGCCCTGCTGTTGGGCAAATTTTAGGATATCGAGCAAAATTCCTTCGATCGGCTGCTGCTGTGCTGACTTGCTCTGTAATAGTAAAAACTGGTTGCAGTAGAACAGCGAGAGTCGCACAGCCTTGTGCATAATTTCAGGAGTTACCCGCGATGGAATTTCCGGCGCCCCTAGATTTTCTAAGCAGTGCAGCACGATCGCAAAGCGGCCAACATAAGATTGCTGCTTCCCTACAAATTGAGAATATGTAGGATTGTCACCAAAACTAGCTTGTTGAATATGTCGCAGTTGTTCCCAGTAGTCCCAATAAATATCAGCAGTACGAGCGGGCATGGTAAGTAAGGTTTCAGGGATGCGCTCTAAAGCCTTGATTAACTCTGTCATCATCCGATTTAGACTTACTCGCACTGTCGGACGCTGTGCAAAATTATCTGGTATCCCAGCAACAGCCGGCAGGAATCGCGACAACATCCCATCTGGATCTGAAGTCATATTGAAAATGCGACGGGCAATATCTGGCTGGATAGTACCCGTAATATTGATGGTTTGCTCTTTGAACGTATAGCTATCAGCTTTTAGATCGACGCGATCGACACTTCCCTCAAGTCTGCCGTTCCACGCCTCTAGTAAAAATTGGCGCTGTCCGCTGTTGCCGCCAGTGAATTGGTCTAGTGAGTCAAACAACCCTGATAATTCATCCTGTAGCAGCAAGCAGCCGTGTTTAGGCTGTTGTTCAGCAATGCGCTTAGTTATCGCTTGTGCCGATGCCCGCTGGGGATTGAAAATCCACTTTTTAGGTTTGCAGTGTTTCTCGTTGAAAACCCGTGGATTTTCCTCACTCTCAGCTTTTTCGGCGCGCTCCTCTTTCGACATCTCTTTCCAAGCTTCCTCTAGTTGCACAAGCTCGTTTAAGACTTCATCAATCCGTTCTTGTTCGGCTGCCTGCATTTTCTTAAGAGGCTTGACCAAACTGTTTTGAGTCGCCGATTTACCCGTAGAGGCGTAACCAACGTCTACGGTATAGATAATGGGATATTCCACCCACGCGTCGTCCTCTTCATCCCCTGGTTTTATTTCGATTCCTACGTGTCCGCCAAGCATCGTTCCTACTACCGGCAACAAAGACTGCACAATTCGCACAGGGTCTATGCGATCGCTTTCTGCTTTAGAAAGCAACGCAGTTGCCAGCGCCGGAGGGAAAAACTCGCGTAGGTTGATCGACGTATTTTGAATTTGGTGGAGTTGCTTGAATTTGGAAGTCGAATCTAGGATCGACCAATCTAAGTTTTGCTCTGCCTGCCGCTCTACAAGAATTTCTCTGAAGTCTCTGGGAGATAACCCGGCTCGTTTCGCCGCTGCGATCGCCCCGATGATCTGATTTGTCGGCGTCAACTCTTCTTCTAGCAGGCTGTCGGCGTGTTCAATGATTTCTGTAGCGGGTGCTGGCTCTGGGGTGTAATTAGCAGGGTGTTTGAGGACATTATTGGGTTTTGGATTTTGGGTATTGGGTTTTAGATTATGGGTTTGGCGCTGCTGCTGACGATCAGGTATCTGTACACCGACCTTACCCGCAAGTTCCATCACCACTTCATGAAATTCTTTGCCAGTCGGGGAACCGGTGCCACCCTTGATTTGGTGGAGGAACTGCACAGGCCCGCCACCAACACCACAGCCGAAACACTTAAATAGCTTTTCCGCAGGGGAGACACTGAAGCTCCCAGTTTTCTCCTGATGGAACGGGCACAAACCTTTAAGACTGTCGCCCGACTTTTTAAGCGCTACCCAGTTGCCATAAAATTCCTCAGCGTCCAGTCGCGGCAGAATCTCATTATCAAGAATATCCACCAAAGATTTTTCGGCATCTATATATATAGTGTTTTGCACCGATGGTTTTTTCGGCAACTCCACCGCTGGCGCTTCCCTCATCAGATCCAGAATGAAATACGGCACTTCTGCGATATCGCCTTCATTTTTCCAGAAGTACGGTTTCCCGGTATCCGGGTGAATAGATGGCGGTAAAGTGCTGCACTCATTCCATCGGAATTCGAGTTTCTGACAAAACTCGCTGTTGTTGCAGCTGTAGATTTCTGTCAACTTTTTGGTGATCGCCGGGGGAATCGGTGAGGTTGTGCCAGACTCCCATTGTTCAATGTTTTCTACCGTAGTTTCGACTGTTTGGGCGATCGCTTCTGTGCTTAATCCCAATTCGATGCGATACGCAGGATTGAGGATAAAGAATTTAGTCGGCTTCAATCCTTCCCACTTTTCCTCTGGCACTTCCAGCAGAATTTGAAAATGCCCTTCCTTGCCAGAACTCCAGCGCTTTGTCGTCGGATAGGAATCGCCGCCACTGAGCGCGCAATATTTCTTGTAAGCCAGCGGGCCGTCAAAATCTACAGCCATAATGCCACCGGACAGCGGGCCCGTCACGATGCTCACCCCAGTCCACAAGGTTTTCTTGCCGTCGTTATTAGTTTGTGATCGAATAGCCGCTATCAACGTTTCGCGACTTAACCGTTCCTTATTCCACGCTGGCCACTGGTTCGCCTTTCCCTTGCACGGAGTTAGGGCCCAATCTTCGGGCATTTTTGCGATCGCTTCAATCAACTTTTCGATGTGGCTGGGATTTGTGGCGTACATATCGTACATAAAGGCGACCTCTGCTACTGGATAAATTACTGATTTTTTGTGGCGATTGAGTTGAAAAATTGAATGAAGCGGCAAGTCCAGGCTGGAATCTAGGCTTGCCGCCTGTTGTTCATCAGGGAGAAGGATATACGGTTTACGTATTGCGTAAACCGTATATTTTCAGTATACTATGGAAATACCGAAAAAATCACAACGATTAACGCCCGTGATTCTCAGAAAAAAACTAGGTTGGACTCAAGAGCAGACTGCTAGAGCAATTGGAGTTAGACCAGCTACCCTAAGCAATTGGGAAGCTGGCCATGTTCCACGTGTGACTCCATCTTTGATAAAAAAAATGATGGAAGTTTACAACTGCTCTCTTGATGATTTGATTGAAGCTTTTGAGCGTGGGGATTGGACGCACAATCCTCAAAATTCTGGAGACGTGTAAAGGTCAACAATTCCGAAGTTAAGCTTTATGCGTCATTTAGTTGAATTGCATTTGGAAGATGATTATTACTATGTTTCCGAAATTACGACAAAACCTTTGAGGGTTATTACTTACAGGGGACATTTTTTTGAGCTTCGGCTGGGGGATAAGGCTATTCCTACTATTCTCACTACTGGCGAAAGAGTAATAACTCATGTCTACGATCGAGTAGAAGGTGATGCGTTGAGAAACTTAAACGGCATGGCAATAGTGAGTTTAGTAGATACCAGAAAATTTTGAGCAGTAAAGAGGAATAAATGACAGACCAAATTGAAAACTATCAACGCAAAATGGACGCCGAATACTTCGCCGCCAATTTCAAGAAAGAACACTGGCCCGCAGACCCATTTGAAACGGGAATCATGACCGATGCCAGTTATCTCGACATTGCCGACCTGGCCGCTATTTTCAAAGCTGGTAAAGCTTTACAAGAAGAAGGCAACGAGGCTTTTTATCATGGTTTGATTAATTTCAAGCGATCGCAGGATGAGAATTGGGAAGCCGTAGTTAAGGTTAATCCGCTGTACCTTGATGCTAGGCGTCAACGGATGCTTGAAATCTCCGAGCTTTTATCTGATTTTTATTTTGGTAATTGTGAGGATTTTGCCCAAAAGTGGAATGAAATATTAGACATGAACGATCCACAGCTTGCGGAAATGCTGCGACAGGTTGAGGAAGTGCTAGGTCTAACACCCAGAGAGATGAAAATTATGGAGGTGATTGATGAAAATTAGAATTCCAGTGAAAAATACCAGCGGATTTAAAGGCACTGCTGAATGTTTGGGTTTAGACACTTCTGAAGTTGTCGCTTTCCATTTGGACAAACACGGTGATTTGCACTTGTGGTATCGGGGAACGCCTGATTCTGTAGTAATTACAGAAAAAGAAATCGGCGCTGAGTATTTCACCGATTTGTTAACGCTGATTTGTAGCGACTTTCAGCATATCGATGATGTAAAACTTCCAGTTCCCTTACTCAATCCCAATTAACTAATTGAAATGCCCTGCGGTGCGAGACAAGCACCCAGGGCTGACCGTCCACTCCCGCTAACAAGATAGGAATAGAATCGATATGCCTAATATATCAACAATTGCGCGCCCTGTTGCAATATTTCAGGGTGTTGCAGAATTTCCCGACGAATTTGACCCCATAGAGTTACTGTGGTTGGTACAAGCCAAATATGAAATAACTGCTGAGCAATTTGCTCAGGTTTTCGGTGTTGAGCCTGATACTGTTTATCACTGGGGTTCGACTCGCAAATGTGGCCGCTTAGCTAGAATTCGTGCAGCCACACTTAAGCGAGACTGGGGCTTTTAATCTTAATTTTCATAATCAGGATTTTATCCGTTTACCCCTCCTAGTGAGGGGTTTATTGTTGGTGTAATCGGGTGCGGAATCGTTGCGGATAGCACCGCACCCGCTAACCAGTCCGCAACTATTCAGCAACGGAGGAAGTAACTAAAAATGTGAAATCAGCGAACTGTGAACATTTCAGAACAAAGTCAGAGGTGCTGGCAGAACTAGGAATTTCAGAAACAACTCTGCGGAATTACAGAAAATTACTCACCGATTCCGCACCTGAAGAGTTTCACCATCAAAAAAACGAGAAAGTTTACACCCCAGAAAGTTTTGCCGCTCTCCAGCGAGTTGCCCAACTTTTTCGCCAAAACCTCAGCAAACAGCAAGTCCGAAACACACTAATCAGAGAAGGAATCTAAAATGCACACAGTCGAAAAACTCGCTAGCGATTTAACCGTCACCCCTGGACGCATCAACAGTATTTCCAAGGCGCTGTTTAAGCAAGAAAAATCCAGCTTTACCCCAGAGGAAGTCCAAGAAATTTCTGGAGTCGTGGCGTACATGAAGGATCGCCAAGAGCGCTCGATCGCCAAAGCCGCCACTGCATACCGCGAAGGAGTTATCAGCCAAGTTCGAGCCAATCCCCGCGAGCACGCGCCGCAGAATGCGATCGCCACAACTGGCAAAGAACTGGGAAATGTCAGTATTGCTCAGGAAGATTTAGCGATCGCCCGTACTCGCGCTATCCGTCGCGCCGTGGGAATTCGCGAGGCTGAGTATGATATTTTGGCTCAACTTTTGGATGGCGGTTTTTCTACGGCGGACTTACCTGAAGAAGTGGCAGAAATCTTAGAAGCCTCGGTAAGTCGGGTTTATGATGCCGGCTTGGGAAAATTCGATGCAGTCGGGGGCTACCTACCAGCACTCGCAGCCGGAACCAGCAATATGCCGATGCTGGCATCAGCCGAAAATTACGCCGCATAGACTTGTCCGATCGGCTGCTGATACTTCTTTGGTTGTCAGCAGTCACTACCCAAAATTCTGAGGAACCCGAAATGCTCGATTTTTTAAAAGTGTTCTGGCAATTCTTGCGGCAACCGATCGCAAATGATGTTCCGGTCTATCTACTTGTGGGGGTTTGCTAGATGGGATTAATTGATTATTGTGGCTTTGATATTCGGATAGAAAAACATAATAATTTTTTCAATTTTTATGTTTTTGATGGCAGAGGAGCTTTAGTCTATGGCAATTTTCATTTTGAAGAAGACACAGGATTAAACACTGTAATAACCTGGATTGACAATCTACTGGGAAATTAGAAACTTTATGCAGCAAGAAAAATACCAGCACCCGATTTTTAGTGTAGACACACCCGGAACAGTTATTGTCACGAATCGCCCGCAGCATCAACCAACCGTACAGAAAGCCTCGTTATTTTTCGGGGGTGGTTTGCTCTTATTAGTTGGAGCCGTGGGAGGACTGACCGCAGGGAATTATTTTGCAGAGCGTCGAGTTATAGAGGCTCAAAATGCTTTGCAACTCGAACAGTTACAGCGGGCGGCTACCACAAAGCAGATTCAAGAATTTTGCAGGGAAAGTTTAGGGGGGAATTATGGCAGATGATTTTTTCACGGCAATGCTTGCCGGCGATGCTCAAAAAAGTTTCGACTCTGAATTAGCCGTCGGCAGTTCTAACGGTGATCAACTTTTGTCGAGGCTCGGAGTTCCAACCGGGCGGTTATCTGATGAATCTGTAGCAGCATTTGAAAAAACCGCAGAAAACGAGGTTGCCCAATTAGCGCTACAGCGCAAACTCACAGCAGCGACAAAAACTTACACGAACGCGATCGCCAAGATTGCAGAGGAAGAAAATAAGCGCCGGGAACAGGGAATTCTTACCCAAAACAAGCTCAACGAACTGAAGGCAGAGGCGGCAATAGCTTGGGCAAAATATCAAAGTCAGACTCAAGTGCTGATGGCTCAAACTAAAAATTCTGTTTCTCTATTGGGCTACAAAACCAGGGAAGAAATTCTCTATCAGGACAAGGTGCATTTACTCAAACAGGAGCAAGAGCGCGAACGGTACGCCGCACGGTATCAACAGGCAGAGGCTCGACACCAAACTTGGTTACAGAATTTGAGAGAGGGAATTGCAGCGGCGATTTCTAAAGCTAGGGGTAATTCTCCACAGTTGCAAGGTAATAGAGTTTTTGGAATTTTTGAAGGGAAGAAAGAAAGAGCATGAATTCTAAAATTCTAATTTTCGGGGGCTGGCTAGTAGCAGGATGGAGCGCTGCGTTACTGCTGGCTCTTTTTATTAAGCACAGTCCGGCAATTCAGTTCGGCGTTTTACTGGCGCTTCTAGGTTTTGGAGCGATCACCCTCGTGATTGCATTTTTTGCACCAAGTACCCGCCCGTGGTTAGCACTGATTTCTGTAATCGTGATTTTAGGGGGGCTGGCATGGCTTTAGATACTAGGAGCGATCGCATTTTGTGGGGAATCGGAAATCTGGTGATCGGCGCTTTGGCGATTCCCTTCTGTTATGGATTGTCGAGCAAGGATTTTGCCTCATTCAAATTTCTGAGCGCTGCTGTAGGTGTGGGGGCTGGCATAAATTCTGTGCGGTTATTCTACGAACATGAACAGGGGGCCGGAGTGCGATCAGCATGGCGAACTTCTGCGGAAATGGTTTCGGCGGCTTGGATTGAAGAAATCGCCATGACTAATTCGCCTCCTAGTTTTCGGCCTCCGGTGCATCAGCTAACGAAAGAAGAGGAGGATTTTATGTACGCGCAATATTTGCGAGAACGTGCGCGATACAAACCAGAGCAAAAAGATTTTTCCGAAATATTGGTCGAGCATTCGGTTTCGGTACCGCCGCCAACTGAAGATTTACCCGATCGTGGCGACAGTCGGCAATATGGAAAAATGCCGGGTATTTCCTGGTATCCCTCGCTGCTAATTTATGGAATTCCGGGTGCTGGCAAAACTACTTTTGTGGAGGAAGAAATTCAAAAAAGATTAGCCACCGGACACGAGGTAATAGTTCTCGATCCTCATGCTAGTTATGGTCAATGGGAGGGCTGCGAGGTTGTGGGCGATGGGATGGATTATAAAGCGATTGATGCAAAAATAACCTGGTTTAAGAATGAAGTCGAACGCCGCTACAAAATCCGCAGAAGCCAGAAAAATCCCAAATTTGCACCTCTAACGATTCTTACTGAGGAATTCACCAATTGGGCGGATCGCTGCAAATATAGTGGCGAACACTTCAAAACTGTTAACAGCGACATCCGAAAGGTTGAATGTTATTCAATAATCGTTACCCATACCCGCACTCTAGCTGGTTTAGGTGATGCTAAGGGGATGGCTTCTCTCCGGGATGAGAGTATGTTAGAGGTTGAAATATTGGGCGATTACGATCCAGTAACTGAGAGGGCAACACCGAGGTTTGAGGCATTAGTTAAAATGCCGGGTCAGGCGTTGGGCGATCGTACTTTGGTGAAAATTGAGAAAAAATCAGAGGAGGTTTTACCCGTTCCGGTTTCGTCTCCTGGAACACCGCAGCGCAAACCGGAAAAACCTGGAACACCTGACGGAATAAGGGTGGAACGGTTTTCAGGCTTGTTGGCTGAAATTTTGGCAGAGACTGCACCGGCTGTATTTTCGGTAGAGTTTCCCCTGGAACACGAGGACAGACTACAACTAGCTCAATTAGTAATTGCCGAAAATCTGGGAACCGAAAAAACTATTTTGCTGCTGTGGGGAGTGCGTCGCGGTGGCAGAAATCATCACCTTTATGTAGAGGCAAAAGCGATGCTCGATCGGCTGATTGAACAAATAAAAGCTGAAGGTGATACAATTTAAGAGGACAAATTACTACCCTGTAGCAAAGCAACTATCAAGTCACCCCAGATAGTTGCTTTTTTGTTGTCGAATTGATAGTATTGATTTGTTATCCCACTTCGAGATATTCTGCTATTATGTGGCTCTAAGCGCGGACGGGAACCCTACCCTGTCAATTTGAGGTGAACGGCTACCGATAGACTTAGTAGGGAAGAAAAGTTCAACTGGTGAAAACAGTAATGCGGGGCGCGACTCGCGCCAATAAACGCTTAAGATTTGTAATTATTCAATTGTAAAATCACAAACGCTTTCAACTGGTGCAAATCCAAAAAATTGTAAAGCCCAACCTGCGTAGCTTCTCCACTAGGAAAATTGATTTGTAATCCTGGTATCTCTTCATCGTAGAAACAGGGTTCGACTGAGTAAACTTCACCGTCAATCTGAAATTCAATTTTCTTTGATAAGTTTGCAAGCTCCATGATTTCTCCTAATTTTTGACAACGCGGGGCGCTACTCCCGCAATGCGCTATTTAATCAATACTCTCCTATCAAACAACATCATTTAGGTAAATTTTCATACATCTCCTCAATGGAATCCCAACGGGATTCTACTAAGTCACTAGGTTTGCGGTAGCCTTCGTTTTGCGGCCACCAGTGACCATACAATGTCTCGCATCCCTCCCTGAAAAGGCGCACAGCGTACGCTTGCGCTTGCTTTTTAGAAGAGAATTCAACTTCTAAAAAGTTTGCGGGATTGGTAAAATATCTCATATTTTTTCCTCCTAAATGCCCGTAAAATTTAGGGCATCCCTAATAGGGATTATGTTAATTTTAGCGGGGCGCGACTCCCGCTGATGGGCTATGAAAAATGATTAATTTTCCTCTTCATTTAAATTTTGTAAAAAGTCAATTGCCCATTCTTCATAAAAATCCTCGCACCCTTCATCTGTATCGCAGTAATTGTCGCGTGATTCGGTGAGTGATACGTTGTCTCCGACCAATTCATAGCCATCCGCCATGCCACCATTCTCAAAAACGAATTGCCCAAATCGAGCATTGGATTCTAGTTCAAATCTGCCGTCTATTTTCTCAGCCCAAATACCCCACGATTGATCGTAGGATAAAGATCCGGTGAGATAGGTTTTTAAAGTTGTCATTTTGCGTTGCTCCTTGCTTGTTTGATTTCAACCATGCCATAATCATACATAGCTTATTTGATTGTGTCAAGGTCAAAATCAAAAACAATGAAAAATAGTTCTAACACCTTAACTGGTAAGGTTTCCACTAAAAAGCCAAGAGGAAAAAACGGAGGGCGAATACCTTTACCGGAGGAGGAAAAAGCCGAAACTTTGTACGTATCGTTGCCAAGATGGCTACTAGAAGCCTTTAAAAAACTTGTGCCGCGAGGTATAGATCGCAGCAAGCTAATTATCAATTGGGTCAGGGCTTATGCCGTTGCTGGCGGTGAGAGCGATCGACTATTGATGCAGTCATCTGTTGCTGTGGAAGTTTTGGGCTACTTGGAAGCCACTAATGCACCCCAGGAATTGATAGATAAAGTCGAGTCGGCGATCGTGGCACGGGTTTTCGATGACGTGAGAATTGCTGAGGGAGTAACGCAGGTAGGGGATAGTTTTATAGTTTAGGGTTTTGCGGCCGCTATCGAGTGCACGGTAGCGGCTGCAATTTTTAGTTAGCTCGATGTTTTGACTTTTTGCTTGCCTGTACCTTGCTTCTGCTTAGCCGTGGTAGCCGCGGGCGGCCTTGGACTCGATCAAAATTTCTGCTGTGTTCATTTTGTTGGCTCCTATTTTTGATTCATTTTTATCAACCATGCACCTAGTAGCCCAAACCCACCAAGGACTCCGCCTCCCACTCCGAACATCAATGCAGGAGAAGTCGGTCGATATGGCTCTGGTGCTGGCGGAGGCGTAGGAACTGCTGGAGATGATGGAGTTACAGGTGATGGAGTCGGGTATGTGTTACGCGGGTAATAGCGATCGCCCCGGTTCCTTTTCCCCTTCTTCGCTGCTTCAGTTGGAGCAGCAATTATTGTTGTCGCAAATCCGCTCAACAGTATCAGCAGCGATCGGCGCGACAGTTTAGTAGAATGGTTCATGTTCTGAAAAAAGATAGTGATAGGGGTATCAATATTTTCTCAGAACGCCACACCAGCAATAACATTTTCAGCCCGTCAAATTCTTTGAGTTTGGCGGGCTGAACGTTTAATCGTGCCTTGGTGGCAATCTTCGATCATTTTTTAACTCTTTTGCCTCGGTGTACTTCGTACACTACTGTAGCTAGATTTTGTTGCAGATGTCAACCGGGGTGACTAAAATGAGTATAGAATTGCCAGAAGGGGAAAAAATGTTAGTAAGTCTTGATGATGTTCGATTTATATCGTGGAACCCTGACAAGGGAAGGCTTTTAGAAAAAGCGCGAGGTAAAAAGTCTCGGCGACAGTTAGCTGAAGAAATTAAAGACTTAGGCGGTAGTTGTAGCCACCAAAACATAAAAAATCTTGAGTACGGAATGTCTGAAATGGTTTCCGTGGAAGTCTTGCAGAGTGTTTGCTCTGCTCTCAATATCCATATGGCTAAATTTGTAGAGATCTACTGTGTCGTGAAAATAGTACCTGGCAACAATAGTGCTAATTGAGGGTTGACATTGGATAGCCCACTGTCTAATATAAGGACAGACAGCAAAAACCCGCCGCTAGTGTTCAGCCCGCGACGGGTTCCGCTCTCCCCCTTATCAAGGGGAGCCACACAATTTACCTGTGAGGTAACTCAATTATGCCATCAGGCTTACTCAGCCGCCGCCAGTTTTTAGCAACGATGTTCACGCCAGTGATCCACCTTCCGCCGATCGCCCCCGCAGTCAAGCCCCCGCTACCAGGAATCAAAAAACCAGAATTCTGGTTTGGAGAAAAAGTCGAGTTCACCTGGACTGATGAAAATAGCGGTCAATTCCACACCGAGCGAGGGGAAATTGTCGGGGCAAACTGGAACCAGCCAGACAACCAGTGGGAATATGCCGTTACTTGGCTTAGCTCCACCGCGTACCCCACAGACAACTACCCGATCGCCGATAGCAACTTTGTTACAGCAGATATTCTTTCGAGGGTGAAAGCGTATGCGAATTAAACTTTTCAACTTTCAGGGGGAGTGCATCCGGGAAGCCAACATCGGATCTACTGCCTTAGTGGCACCAAGTACGATCGGTTTCAAAGGAATGTTTTTCAAACTCAAAATGCACGTCACCACGAAGGATGGCAGCCGTGAAGAGTTTCTTAAGTATCAGCAGTGTCGGGGTGCATTTTTATCTGATATCGAGATCATCAAAGGAGTTGAGGTAGAAGCATGAGCATGTTCAAAAAAGCTACCAAAGCTCAAATCAAAATCCGACTCGCGATATCTGGCGCATCGGGTTCGGGAAAAACTTTTTCTGCTTTGTCGATCGCCTCTTATCTCGGAAAGTCGATCGCACTTATCGACACCGAACACGGTTCAGCTTCCCGGTATGCCGACAAATTCCAATTCGATGTTTGCGAGCTAGAGAATCACCACCCCGGCCAATATATCCAAGCTATTCAAGCGGCAGAGCAAGCTAGTTACGAAGTGATTATCATTGATTCACTTTCTCATGCTTGGTTTTCCGAACTCGAACTCGCTGGCAAGGGATTTGATGGCTGGAAAAACGTCAGACCGCTAGAACGTAAATTAATTGACGCGATGATCGGTAGTAAAGCTCATATCATCGCCACGATGCGCTCAAAAACTGAATATGTGATGGAGGAGTACACCGCTAAAGATGGTCGCTCAAAAACTGCACCCAAAAAAATCGGGACAGCACCGGTGCAAAGTTCTGGTATTGAGTATGAATTTGATGTTGCTGGCGAGATGGACTACCAGCACATTTTGACAATCTCAAAATCCCGATGCCCAGAACTAACCGATCGCACTTTCTTGAACCCAGGGCGTGAAATTGCAGAAATTCTCAAAAACTGGATGCAGGGAACCGAACCGCAACCCGCAGCCACTCCCCAGTTTGTTGCACCCCCGCCAAAAGTGGCACCAGCGCCGATGGCAAGCAAGCAATTAAAAGTAGCTGCACCGACTCCCAAGCCTTCGCCAGCCACCAACCCTGCCGCCAGCAGCGCCGTCGCAGACACACTGCACAGATTGAAATGGACTGATTTCCAAATTCAAAATTGCTTAGTCGCCAATTTCAACAAAGTTCATCCGACCGAATTAACGGATGAGGAGTTGCTGGATTTTCTCGATTACTTAGCAGTTTTTGAAGCCACGAGCGCCGAAGTCAAGCGACTCAAGTGGACACCAGAACAAGGCAAGGACGTTCTTAAACTTCAATTTGGTATCGAGACTCGCAACAATTTGAATTTTAAGCAGTTGTCGGAATTCTTGGAGCTCCTTAAGCAACAACCCGCAAACCCTAACTAAACACAACTCCCAGGCAGCTCCTGGGAGCTACTCACCACACTACGAAAATTATGTGCATTCAAACTCGCATCCAAAGAATTCTCGAAGAAAAGGCAGCCCTGGACGCTCAAGTCCAAAAATTAGAGCAACTCGAAATTAAGACGGCTCCTATCAAAACTCTGTTGTCGGAACTTCTCGCAGATTACTCCGATGTTGCACCGGAAGATTTGGCTAGTATTTGGCAGGAGATTTTGGCGATCGGTAGCAAGTTTAATTTGTCGCCACAACCGTTAACAGCCGACGAACTGAAACAGTGGGAAGCTACTAATGCTGAGAATGAAAGACTGCGAGAAGAGGCTCGCGACAATGCAATCTTTTGGGGGGCGGTAAAGGAGGCAAATGAAAAATTGAAAGAGCAACTAGAAGAAGCTCACGCCGAAATCACCGAACAGGACAGAGCTTGGGGAGAAATTAGTGACGAAAATGACGATCTAAAAGCTGCACCAGAACCCGAAACAATCGAAAGCATTTTGAAGGCTAAAGGATTCTTTGAAACTGACCACTTGGAAGATTATGACGACAAATATGAAACCTACCGGGGCTGGGACGTGTATTACAGTTTCCCGAATGGCGGTATAGTCTCGATCGGATTGTATTCGGCGTCATACAATCAGGCGTGGGATGTTAGTACAGAGTACATTCAGGAAATTGATCCAACTTTCCCTGAGTCGCTGGCAGATTCTGACGAGATCGTGAAGTGGACGCGGGCATTGATTGACCAAGTAGAAAACTTGCAAGTTCCCGGTCAGTTGGCTCTAGAATTTTCCGAAACTACACCAGAACCTACCAAACTGCAAAAATTATTAGAAGGTAACAGCAATTTCACTTTTGAGGAATTGGGCATCAGTGTTGCGATCGAGTCGGTAATTGCTCCGGCCGATGACACGGTAGATTACAATTCAGAAGAGGTGCAAATTACAGTGTGCAACTCAACTGGGGGAACTCGTAAATATTACGAATCGGCTCAAACTTTCGTCTATCAGCATTCCCCTGAGAACCTTGAGCAAGCGGCATTAGGGTATGCCCGGTTTTTCCTACAAGAACTAGAGAAAGAGGCAAAGATTAAAGAAAAAGTCGGACGCTGGAATGCTGACGAAACTTTAGCGTCTAATAAAAGCACTCCAGAGCCGATCGCTGAATCAGCTACCGCCGAACCCGCAGGGCCCGAAACAGAAACCAATTTTGAAGCATTGGGATTTACTGTTTCAGTACACCCGCAATATACCGGCGAAAATCTAGTTGGTGCAACTTTCCGATTTTTCTCCCAAACTTTTAAAGGTGCGGATGGAAATCCTAAGTTGGTATTCTCAACATCTCAACTGCCGTTTGAGATTGGCGATCGTACTTGGAAAATTTGCGCTTGCGACTTAATCCGAGATTGGCGGGATAAGGAAGCCACTCGACTAGAAAAACTAGCCAATCCTCACGCCACTGAGGAAGATAAATTTGTAGAGCTCGTGAAGTTGACGCCCGCAGTCGGCTATATCAAGCGCCGAGATAATGGGGAACTGATTTCAGCTTATGCTGCCTTTGCTAACCGCGACACTGCCGGAGAAAAAACAGAAACTCTGGCTAAACCCAGAGCCAAAAAATGGAAAGAATTCTGGCACAGCAGTTTTGAGAGTTGCGGTTGGAAAGTCGAAGAACCTCGAAAAGTGAAGCGGATGCAATCGGAACCAGGGGCGAAACAGCAATTTGCCTATGAAATTAAAATTAGTGGCAAATTCTCGATCGGGCAGTTGCAAAAATTAGCTGAGGAAGATTTTAGTTTGTTGCCTAATGAAATCGCTGCGACCAAACCTGCGGAACCAGTAACCACACCAGCGCCGATTTACAGGGTGATCGTAAATGGATTTGAAATGGCAAGTGGTAAAGGTAATGAAGTTTTGTCGCGCTTTGAAGAAGAATTGGTAGAGTTTGGAGATGCCGGAAAAACTTCAGTAAGTTTGATGCGCGGATCTGAAGTAGTCGAGCGTTACGCGGTAGCGGATTTTGATTTTGTCGAGGCTCAGGACTTTGACGCGGAAAATCCCGAATATTTTGTATTGCACCGACCAACTAAAACTAATTTTCGGGTTTACCGTTCTCTAGCATCTGGTTTGGACTGGATAAATTCAATTTATCCCTACCGCCCTAATCTTTTTAACACCAAAGAAGCGGCCGCCGTTGATGGAGTTCGGAGAAAATTGAAAGCTGAAAAGGCTAAGTAATGTAAATTCTATTCCCGGTGTAACAGCCGGGAATCTTTAATAATAGGAGTCGCCACAATGGACAAACAATCATTGCCACCTCTGCCGATGGTGCATTCAGAGTTAGATGAATACGGCTTAGATCCTTACGAGTTCCGCATTTACGCACATATCGTCCGCCGTACTGGGGGAAAGCTTGACGGTGAGTGCTTTGCAAAACTTAAAAAAATAACAGAAGTTTGCCAAATGAGTGTTAGAAAAGCTCAATATGCACTTACGACTTTATGTGAAGCAGGTTTAATAACAAAAGAGCGCCGTCAGGGTAAGACTGATGTTTACCGATTAGCACCTAAAAGCAATTGGAAGTCTAAACAAGAAATTGATAAAATCAGAAAAACAGCCAAAACTCACCAACCCAAGGTAAAGAAAGATGTTTCACACATTCAATCGCTAACTATCAACATTTACTAGGAGTCGCCACAATGGAATTAGAGTTGTCGAAATATCAAGCCGATATTTTATTCGCAGTTCAGCAGCGCTGTGAAGTGTTGGTGGGTGAACCAATCAAAGGGTTGTTAATTGAAGCCCTCGCAGGGACTGGGAAAAGCTTTGTGCTCGTTGAGATTTGCTCTTTATTGCGAGACTTAGGTATCAAACCTGATGAAGTCCGGCTGGTAGTATTCGGCCGCAAAAACAAAGACGACTTAGCAACTAAGCTTGGGGCAAGAATCGGGAGTAGCTGGAAAAACTCGGTCAATACTCTACACAGTTTGAGTTACCAAATCTTACGGGAAGCGCTCAGCACCGATCATAAAACTTTCAAGCTCCAAAACTGGAAGTATGAAGACATAGCAAGCGCTTTAGGATATACTCGACGGACTGAATATGTGGGCAAGAATCGCCGCTATATCCCAGGTAATCTATTTTCTAATTCTCCTGAAGACAAAGTTAGGGAATTGGAGCGTGAATTTTTACAATTGTTGGAATTGCTGCGGTTATACTGTGCACCCCCTTACAGAGAAAGCATTACTGAGTTAGTTGAACTCCACAACCTTGACATTCCAGTCAATGAAAAAGTAGTTACAGCAGCGGCAGAATGCTTAAAAGTTGGATTAAATAGCGCGGTCAAAGATTACGTAATCGACTGTACCGATATGTCGTGGGTACTTTGGATGGAGCGCCATAAGTGCAAAGGTACACTCGAAAAATGGCGATCACAATTTCGCATGATTGCAGTGGATGAATGTCAGGATACAGATGTGCTCCAATTAAATATTCTGTCACTACTGATAAACCCAGCCAAAAACTTTCTAGTTGCAGTGGGTGACAAGCATCAGGCAGTTTACAGCTTCCGTGGCTGCGTTTCTGACGGGGTGGAAAAATTCACCGAAATGTTCAACTGTGAAACTTTGCAATTGCCCGTGAATTACCGCTGCGGGCGATCGCATCTCGAACTTGTCCGAAAGATTTTTCCCAATATTCCGATCGAACCGCATCCAGGCGCGGGAATAGGGGAAATTAAGATTTTGAGACACGATGAGTTTCTCTCTCTGTTTCAGGATGAGTCGAAATCCTACATCGGTGTTTGCCGAAAAAATGCACCACTTTTGATTTATGCAATTAAACTGCTGGCAGCGGGCAAGCCGGCAAAAATCAAAGACAAGAGTTTAGGCAAGCGGGTTTTAGATGAAGTTGAGCGAATTATCACTAAATCTAAGACTCCTTACGATGTCGCCACATTTCCGCAAGCTTTGGCAGACTATGAGGCGAAAGAGCGTGATCGATTGCTGAAATATAAAGACAGTGAGGCGCGGATTTCACTGTTGACCGATATGCTGGCGGCGGTGTTAGCTCTTTTCGAGGCTTACCAGCCGGAAGACTTGGGAATCTGGACACTGGTGATCAATAAAATCTTTGACGAGTCGGACGGACGCCGGTGTATCAACCTCTATTCAATCCACTCTGGCAAGGGAGGGGAAGGGGATGTTGCCTTTATTATTGAGCCAGAGTTGATGCCTTTTTCGCACAAAGGGCAAACCGCAGAGGAGAAAGAGCAAGAAAACAACTTGCTCTATGTCGCCCTGACCAGGCCCAAGGAAGTTTTAGCGCTGGTGCTGGGGGAAGATAAAAGCCCTAGTGATATTTCGTGGTTGCCCAAGGAATATATAGACGTGGTGACAAAAAGTGAAGTAACAGCTTCCGAGGTAACTCATCAGTTTGACGAGACAGCACCGTGCTTAGCCTTGACAGCAACTACTGTCGAACTAGCCACCTCCGAAGTAGAAGTAACCCAAGAAGAATTGATCGAACTTTTGGCAAAAATCCAAAATCTGCCCCGCCCAAAACTTCGGACAATTTTTCGAGAGCTAGTCGATCGGCTCGGAAAAGACTCCATTGCCGACCTACTCCGATAAGCCAATTGGGTACGTATCTGGTATGCTGTTTTGTGACCCTCCTACACTCTTTTTCTAGTTAATCGCTGTACTCCGGTTGTTACAAGGTTTGCGTTTTATGGAGAATAGCGGGCTCGAACCGCTGACCCCTACAATGCCATTGTAGTGCTCTACCAACTGAGCTAATTCCCCTTTCTTTTCGCGCTCTCAATCATGCCTTAACTGACCAATATTTGTCAAGCTTTTTGGGGAAATTAGTTTTGAGCCTTCGGCTGGCAAGGCTTTCGGCTTTTTTTCCACAAAACTCTCCTCGCTTCTGGACAATGGTCAATCGCCTACTATCATTTAGTAAGTGTGTTGGGATATTTCGCTCAAATGGCTCAAACAAGACCCCATGAGGAAGTAGACGACTAGCAGAGCGGCGGCTGATACCGCAACTAGGGTGCCGGCTAGCATTAGTGAAAATTCCCGTTGCGCGATCGCCTCCTGCATTAAGTGCAAAGACCAGGCAACGAGGGCAACGTCAATTATTAAAATAGAAACCAGCATAAGTTACGATTTGTAACAGCTTACCTATTGTAACAAAACTTTTCGCTCCGTGCAGATAAGCTCAGGCGTATTTAACTTTTGCTGTAAAACCCGAAGGGAGCAGCGGAAAGCTACTGAGAAAAAATTATAGCTTTTGGTGATAATTACAATATGCAAAGTAAATGAGAGCTAGCTCAGCTTTAGAGGTGGCGTTTTTGACTCTTGAGCGATCGCTCACGCTTTTTTGAGGGGGTAGGGTGCGATCGACCTTTGAGTATAACTGATTTGATAGCAGAAGGTCTGAGCCGCTGTTGCACTTGGATGCTGTAAAATTAACTTTATTAACCTGCTTGAAAAGATGACAAATCGCTCTACTCGCGCCCTTTTTCACAGCAAAACACTCAACACTGCTTTGCGTGCTTTTAGCTTTCCGCAAGATATGGAAGTGCGCCGCCAAAAATTGGGAACGTGGATTGCTGCACTTAAAACGGGTACGTTAGACGAAGTTAAAGAAGTTTCCCTGCACGGCAGTTTTATTAATGATATTTTTCAGGATATTTTGGGATATTGCTCGGTAATTCAAGGTGCGGGGAAAGCTTGGGAAATTAACGCGGAACAAACGATATCTGATGGCGGCGGTTCTGCTGACGGGGCGATCGGCTTTTTTACTGCTGCTGGCAATCCTAAAGGCAAAGCCGTGTCCCTGCAAGGTAAAGTGATTGCTCCGATCGAACTCAAGGGAGCGAAAAATGATTTAGACCGTCCCGCATCCGGGCGATCGGAATCAGCAGTTGACCAAGGTTGGCGCTACGCTAATTATACACCCGATTGTCGCTGGATTATTGTCTCTAATTATCGAGAGCTGCGACTTTATCATACCAATAAAACTCCTGCTTATTACGAACAATTTTTTCTGGCTGACTTGGCGGATATTGAAGCTTTTAAGCGGTTTTACTTTCTGCTGTGTCGCCGCAATTTTTTGCCGAAAAACCAAGAGCAAACAGGTTCTGTTATTGACAGACTGTTAAAAGACTCTGACGAAGCTCAAGAGGAAATCACCAATAAATTATATCAAGAGTACAAAGCAATTCGACTTGCTCTCGTCAAACATTTTCGCTTTACTGGGCCGCAGGATATCCCCAACCGCGATCGCGTACTCATCGAAAAAGCTCAAAAAACTTTAGACCGCGTTTTATTCATTGCTTTTTGTGAAGATAAAGGGTTGCTGCCGCCAAAAACACTCAGCAACGCTCACGACCACCAAGACCAATACAATCCTAGATTAATTTGGGAAAATTATCAATCTGTATTTCGCTGGGTAGATGTGGGAAATGATGACCCTCCTGTACCGGGATACAACGGCGGTTTATTTAAATTCGATCCGGTTTTAGACGCACAATTGACTGTGCCAAATCCTTTATGCAGTCTGCTTAATAAGCTGACGCGCTTTGATTTTGATACCGAAGTTTCCGTCGATATTTTGGGGCATATTTTCGAGCAGTCTGTTACAGATTTGGAAGAATTAAATGCTGAAACTGCCGGACAGGAATACAATCAGAAAAAAGGCAAGCGAAAAACTCAAGGTGTGTTTTACACGCCTGCTTTTATTACTCAGTATATTGTCGAGGTTTCTCTCGGTGGCTATTTGCAGCGGCGAGAGCAAGAATTGCGCGATTTATTCCTAATGGGCGAAGTTGCTGAAGTGTCGGTGCAGCCACCAAAGAAAACTGCAATTAAGTTTTGGAAAGCGTATCGAGACGAGGTGCTGCAAAAAACGCGCGTCATCGATCCGGCGTGCGGTTCGGGAGCTTTTTTGATTGCGGCTTTTGATTATTTGATGCAGCAGTACGAAAGAGTCGATCGCGAATTGAATGCTTTGGGCTGTAAGCCAAAAAACGGCAACTCGCTGGAATTTGACAGAAGCATTTTAAGCAACAACCTGTACGGCGTAGATTTGCTGCCGGAGTCGGCGGAAATTACCAAACTTTCTCTGTGGTTGAAGACGGCGGAACCTGGTAAAACCCTGACGTATTTGGATGATAATATTAAAGCGGGAAACTCGATTGTCGCTGACAGTAATGTAGCAGATACAGCGTTTGATTGGCAAGCTGAATTTCCCCGGATTTTTGCTGATGGCGGTTTTGATGTTGTCATTGGCAATCCGCCTTACGTGCGGCAGGAGTTGCTATCTCCAATTAAACCATACTTGCAAGCAAATTATGAATCATATAACGGCGTAGCAGACCTTTATACTTACTTTTATGAACTCGGATTAAACATTCTCAAACCGAAGGGAGTGCTTTCGTATATTGTCACAAATAAATGGCTGAGGTCGGGATACGGCGAACCTCTACGCAAGTTCTTTGCCAGTCAAGGTTTACTAGAGCAAATTATTGATTTCGGACACGCGCCAATTTTTGAGGATGCTGATACTTTTCCCTGTATTGTCGCCGTCAGAAAACCTAACGCTTCTCTATATATCTCGGAAACTGAAAGCGAGATTGAGCCAGGTAAATCTGAACCTAATTCGCCTGTGATCGTTTGTCCGGTTCCGCGCGAGGAACTTGCTAATATCAATCTCACACAATACGTTCAACAACACGGTTATCAAATTTCGCGAGATCGTTTCACTGCGAATGCTTGGAGTCTGGAACCTCCTGCTGTTGATGAGTTGATGCAAAAAATTCAACGAGTAGGTGTTCCGCTCAAAGATTTTGCAGGGGTTAAGCCTTTATATGGCATAAAAACAGGATTTAACGAAGCTTTTTTGATTGATGAAGCTACTAAAAATAGTCTGGTTCAAGCAGACCCTAAATCCGCTGAAATTATCAAGCCATTATTGCGAGGTCAGGATATAAAACGCTGGTATCCTCAATGGGATGAAGTTTGGATAATCTTCGCTCATAGAGAGATTGAGATAGAAAACTATCCTATAATAAAATCTCATCTGGAAAAATATAGAACTAAGTTAGAAGCAAGAGCAGGCAAACAATTATGGTGGCAGTGGCAAGCATCGCCCTCTTTTTGTAACCTATTTCAACAGCCTAAACTGAGCTATCAGGAAATTCAATTTCATCCAGCATATAGCTATGATAATAGGGGTTATTTGACCAACAATAAAGCTTTCATTATTCCGACTTCTGAATTGTATATCTTGGGAGTGCTTAATTCAGCACTTATGTGGTGGCACAATTGGCGGTATTTACCGCACATGAAAGATGACGCACTGAGTCCCGTTGGCGAATTGATGGAAAAGCTTCCGATCGCACCACCAACTGACTCAATTCGTGCCGAAGTAGAACCAATTGTCAGCCGTTTAATTGAAATCGCCAAAACTAATCAAGAAACTCATCGAGATGTCTTGCAATGGCTGGAAATCACTTATTTAATTGATAAACTCGGACAAAAACTCGAAGATTTTTCGGCCCTTTCCTTTGCTGAATTCGTAGCAGAAATCAGAAAGCGA
Source organism: Microcoleus sp. D2_18a_B4 (assembly GCF_036702475.1). Classification (NCBI taxonomy): domain Bacteria; kingdom Bacillati; phylum Cyanobacteriota; class Cyanophyceae; order Oscillatoriales; family Microcoleaceae; genus Microcoleus; species Microcoleus sp. D2_18a_B4. The sequence goes on along the minus strand of NZ_JAUBTL010000008.1, from coordinate 83,722 downwards.
ATGCCGAAAACTAAATCCTCCGATCCTCTCGGCGTTGCTGGACTAAAAGCAGTCCGCGAAACTTATAATGAATATGCACCGGCCATTCAATCTCGCAAAGCTGAGGCGTTGAGACTCGAACACCGTTTATCCGACTTAGTTAATCAAGCTTATGGATTGACACCGGAAGAAATAGATTTGATGTGGAAAACAGCACCTCCGCGAATGCCGATCGCCCGACAGATTTGATAGAATAACTGTTTGTAAACGATCAATTTTTGCCATTTTCCAGTTGTTTTACTGTTTCTACAAAGGTTTGGGCACCCACCATTTGAGACTGAGGCTGAAACTATAATATCAAAAAATTGTGTTTTTTGGGGAATATTTGTTAGACTGGGATTGTGAGCTAGCGAGTCGATAGACCATACTTTGTACGCGAGGTGAATCATTATGCTCCAAGCATTTGAAGGAATTTACAGAAATGGAGTCATCGAACTTTTAGAAGTTCCTGAAAACATTTATGAAAGCCGCGTCCTGATTACTTTTTTGGCTGCGCCATCCATTCCTCGATCGCCTACATTTATCCAGTTTGGAATGTTTGCAGGTTCTCATCAATCCACAGAAGCAGATTTCGAGATGGCCGAGTTTCAAGGGGATACTGACGATGAATTAGATTGGTCATAGCTGCCGATGAAATATGTCATTGATACCCACGCGCTGATCTGGTTTCTCGAAGGAAATCAAAGATTGGGGACTCAAGCCCAAGCAATTCTCTCCAATTTGACCAGTCAGCTTGTTCTACCTGCGATCGCCTTGGCTGAAGCTGCATGGATTGTAGAACGAAAAAAAACATCAATTCCATCTGTGAATGCTTTGTTGAATGCAATTAACAGCGATCCTAGAATCGCGATTTATCCACTTGATAGAACTATCATCAATCAAACGCTCAGCTTATTGAGCATCCATGAAATGCACGATCGTCAAATTGTAGCAACCGCAATGATTTTGCAAAATCAAGGTGAAACTGTTGCGCTGTTGACGTGCGATGGAAATATTACGGCTTCAGGTGTAATTTCTGTTATCTGGTGATTGTATTTATAATAAAATAACGGTTATTTGTAAACCATCAAGTTTCGCCATTTGTCAGTTGTTTGAGTGTTTCTACAAAGGTTTTAGTACCCACCATTTGAGACTGACTCAGGGCAGATTTTGCAGAATCGCCTAAAAGCATATCTTCTACTTCCATCAGTCGCTCTATCAAGCGCTGATAGGCATCAGCGGACATAATTACGTGGCTGGGCTGCGATTTATCTGTGAGTAAAACTGGCTCGACAGCAGCTCGGTTAAAGACTGTCCCCTGTGGATTGCAGGCTTCTGCGAGGGTGTAACTTTGCATGACAGATGTTATGAGTGTGGGTTGTGTCTATTTTAGGCAAAATTGTGAGGGATTGGGAGGTCGATCGCCACTTTTGTTTTAGCCAACCGCAAATAATCAAAAAAGGTATGAAAATTTCCATACCTTCCAAGTCAAGATTATTTTTAAACAAGTGCTGTTGCCTGCTTTGTTTGTTCGAGATACTGCCGATACTCTTCCTCGGAACCGAAAGAGTCAACTGAAACCGTAGCTTTTGGCATCGGTATCAATGGTGTCTTAATGGGGGAGTATTTACAGTAGCAAACCACGATCACCTCAAACGCATTGTTGGGGATGGCTGTCGGGTATTCTTCTACTCTAATTACTTCCCAGTCGCCTACCCGGTAGTGACTATCAGCACCGGCTATTTGGGTGTCTTCAAATTCTGTCAGAGTTTGGAACTCTAGCGGCCGATAACCAGGTTCAGGAATCGGTGAATTTGATGAATCAAAATACTCTGCCAGAATGTCGGTTAGCCCTCCGGTGTGAGCTAAAAGTCTGTTCTCGGCACCTTCTTCTTCTGTCCAGTCAGCGCGAAAAATAATGTATTTTCTGCTCATTTGTTAATCCTCCTCGTCTTCATCCATGTAGTTAGGAAAACTGGTTTCACCTTCAAATATGCAGGAGTATTTGAGGATGGAGTCTTTTGTCGGTTTGATTCGTAGCAGTCGCCAGCCGTATTTTTCCTGCATTGCATAACACCGCCGTCGTTCGGTGACGGAGTGGCTTGAGGTGACTTCCTCTGGTTGAGAATTGGTCACAACGATCGTATCTCCATAATGTTCATTTGAATGGTGTCAATGGCAAGGTCATTTAGATTTAGGTTGTTGAGTTCGATCGATCTGGGTGTTGCTGCTTGCGCTCTAAGAGCGTTTTCCGAACGACTGCCAGCACTAAGCTGGGCACACTTCTGAACTCCGAATCAGCCCATTCTTGCAAAACCTCATATTCTTCGGGGTTCACTCGGATAGTGATTACAGGCTTTTTGGAAGGCATTGCTTGTTGGCTCGCATACATTAATACCCATTATCTCTACTCTTTACCTTCAAACACTTGTTCTGGGGTGACACACCTGTCTCATATAACTTTAAAAGTTGCTTATGTTAACAGGTGTACCACCTGACATTTAGTATAACACCGTAGTGTTGCGATCGACTCTACAACTCAAAAACCCAGAATAATCATCAAAAAAAGGGGCAACTCGCGTCGCCCCTCATCTATTTAACCAACTGGAAAATTAAACTTCCACAGCAATCTTTTGTTCCGAAGCCTCCGGCGAATTCGCTTCACTTGGCGGCACAACTTGCCAGAATTTCGGCAAATATTCCGACCAATTTGCTAAAATCTTCTCAGCTTTCTTGCTGCCGGTTCGATCGCACTGAGCCTCAATCAACTCCTTCAATTGCGCCTCCCCAGCCGCCGTACAAACGCGCTGCATCTTCACAATCTCCCCGTTGACGTGAGCCGGGAAACTGCCATCTTCATCGAGGAAATAAGCCAAGCCGCCAGTCATTCCAGCGCCGACGTTGCGGCCGACTTTTCCTAACACGACAATCACGCCGCCAGTCATGTACTCGCAGCAGTGATCGCCCGCACCTTCAATGACTGCTTTCGCCATTGAATTACGCACCGCAAACCGTTCGCCAGCTTTACCCGCAGCCAACAGAGTTCCCCCCGTCGCACCATACAAACAAGTGTTACCGACGATCGCATTTTCAGAAGCATCATAAGTCGCACCAGCCGGCGGTGCGATCGCGATTTCGCCGCCGTGCATCCCTTTACCAACGTAGTCATTGGCTTGGCCTGACAGTACCAGCGTCATCCCCGGCAAATTGAACGCGCCGAAGCTTTGGCCCGCGCTACCAGTGCAATTGAGGGTGATTTGACCGCTAAAACCGGTGTTGCCGTGTTGCTGTGCGATCGCACCACTGATTCTTGCGCCTACAGTGCGATCGGTATTCACCAATTTTACACTCTTGCTAACAGTGCCGTGATTGGCGATCGCACTTTGAATCTCAGCATCCGCCAGCAAATCATCGTCTAACACTGGGCCGTTGGTGTGTACGTCGCCGTGGATCAAGAAAGATCGATCGCTCTTAGTATCCGGTAACTTGGTCAAACAATCCAAATTAATCGCTTGGGTTTTAGTTAGTTTCACCCCCTCGCGCATTGTCAGCAAATCCGCGCGGCCGATGATATCTGCGATCGACTTATAACCCAATTTCGCCAGCAAACTCCGCACTTCTTGTGCTACGAAATAGAAGAAATTAACAACGTGTTCCGGCGTTCCGGGGAACCGTTTCCGCAAGTGTTCTTGTTGAGTTGTCACACCCACCGGACAACTATTCATGTGGCAAACGCGAGCCATAATGCAGCCTTCTGCAATCATTGCCACCGTGCCGAAACCGTACTCTTCGCCGCCCATTAAAGCGCCTACAATCACGTCCCAGCCGCTTTTAAAGCCACCGTCAACGCGCAGCAAAACTCGATCGCGCAATTTATTTTCCATCAGCACCCGGTGAACTTCTGTCAATCCGAGTTCCCACGGAGAACCTGCGTGCTTAATCGAACTCAGTGGCGAAGCACCGGTGCCGCCATCGTGACCGGAAATTTGAATCACATCAGCATTTGCCTTGGCGACACCGGCGGCTACAGTCCCGATGCCAACTTCCGACACCAACTTCACCGAAACTCCTGCTTTCGGATTGATTTGGTGCAAGTCAAAAATTAACTGCGCCAAATCCTCGATCGAATAAATGTCGTGGTGAGGAGGAGGCGAAATCAGCGTGACACCCGGTTTCGATCGGCGCAAATAAGCAATGTACTCGCTCACTTTCGGCCCCGGCAATTGACCGCCTTCACCCGGTTTCGCACCTTGTGCGATTTTAATTTCGATTTGTTGGGCGTTCATCAGGTACTCAGGAGTCACCCCGAAGCGTCCAGAAGCTACTTGTTTGATGGATGAAGAAGCTGTATCGCCGTTTTGCAAACCTTTTAAGTGAGGTAGCGTTTGTGAGAAACCGGCTGCGCTCACATCGTTTAGCACTTTGTAGCGCACCGGGTCTTCGCCGCCTTCGCCGGAGTTGGATTTGCCGCCGATGCGGTTCATCGCAATCGCTAGCGTTTCGTGGGCTTCCGGGGACAAAGCGCCGAGGGACATACCGCCGGTGGCGAAGCGCTTGACAATATCTGCTACAGATTCTACGTCTTCAATGGGAATGGAAGGGCGATCGCTCACAAAATCCAGCAAATCCCGTAAAGCCGTTACCGGGCGATTTTCGAGCTGTTGCTTGTAAACCTCGTAATGGTCGTAGGCACTTTCACCATTTTTGTCACCAATTGGTGTCATTTTTGGTTCGGCCCCATTGCCGTTAGCGTTAGTTTGAGCCTTAAAAGTAGTCACAGCCTTGTGCAAAGCCTTCGCCATTTCCGGGCTGTTCATGTGATATTCACCACCACGGCGGTACTGCACAAAGCCGTAATTTTCGAGCTTTTTGAGGTGCAATTCTGGGAAAGCCTGACTGTGGAAAGACATTACCTCGTTAGCCAGTTCCGCGACACTCAAACCGCCGATGCGAGAAACAGTGCCTTTGAAACCCAAATCGAGCAAATCACCGCCAATGCCGATCGCCTCAAAGATTTGCGCCCCCTGATAGCTAGCCAGCAGTGAAATCCCCATTTTCGACATAATCTTCAGCAAGCCGTTTTCCACCGCTGTGCGGTATCTAGCTTGAGCCTGCGTCACGGTAATATTAGGAACTTTGCCGTGCTGCATCAAGTTTTGAGTCTTGCTGTCAGACCACCAGGCGCGCACGCTTTCCAAGGCCAGGTAAGGGCAAACAGCCACCGCACCGTAACCAATCAAACAAGCGAAGTGGTGAGTGCTCCAACATTGGGCGGTATCCACAACCAGCGAAGTTTGCATCCGCAGCCCGACGCTAATTAAGTGGTGGTGAACCGCACCAACTGCGAGGAATGGGGGAATATAAGTGAATTCTGCACTCAATCCCACACTAGATAAATCTCCCTCTTCCTTCTCCCCTCTTCCTTCTTCCTTCTTCCTTCTTCCTTCTTCCTTCTTCCTTCGATCGCTCAAAATCAGAATTCTCGAACCCTCGCGCACCGAAGCAGCCGCCTCTTGACAAAGTTGCTCGACTGCTGTTTTTAAACCACAAGGCCCGGCCGCAATTTTGTAAAGCGTTGACAATTCGGTTGCGGGGAAAGACTTTTGCTCTTTCAAGAAAGATAATTCAGCGTCGTTGAGTACGGGGGAATCAATTTTCAGCCGCTTGGCATTTTCTGGCACTGCTTGCAGTAAATTGCCCCGCAGGCCCACATTCATCGTCAGCGACATCACCATCCCCTCGCGCAGGGGGTCGATCGGCGGATTTGTCACTTGAGCGAACCGCTGTTTGAAATAGTTGTACAGCAACTGAGGCTTTTCTGACAATACAGCTAAGGGAGCGTCGTCGCCCATGCAGAAAGTCGGTTCTTTCCCAGAACTCGCCATCTCGACGATCACCATGTCCAAATCTTCTGCTGTGTAGCCAAAAGCAGTTTGGGTTGCTAACAGGGTTTGGGAGTCGAGGGTTGCTGTTTCGGCAAAAGGCTGCGGTTCCAAGGTTTCGCGGTGTTTTTGCAGCCATTCGCCGTAGGGGTGCCGCTTAGCAATTCGCTGCTTGAGTTGCCAATTTTTGAGAATTTCTTGAGTTTGCAGGTCAACTGCAATCATTTGTCCTGGCCCCAAACGGCCTTTTTCGACAATATCTGCTTCGGGAATATCGACAACTCCGGCTTCGGAAGCCACAATTACCAAACCGTCTTTAGTAATGCAGTAGCGGGCCGGCCGCAAACCGTTGCGATCGAGCGTAGCACCTACTTGTTTGCCGTCGCTGAACACCAGCAGTGCCGGGCCGTCCCAAGGTTCTTGAATGCCGCTGTAATATTCGTAAAAATCGACAATTTCTGGATAGGGAGCCAAATCCGGCTGATTTTTGTAGGCTTCGGGTACCAGAATTGTCAGGGATTCTAGGGGGGTGCGGCCGGAGTGCACCAACAACTCCATCACGTTGTCCAAGTTTGCCGAATCGCTGCTTTCGGGGTTGACAATTGGGTTAAACGTGTCGATATCCGCTTGACTCCAATTCGGGTGAGCTAAATTCGCTTGCCGCGCCTTCATCCAGGTAATATTGCCCAACAGCGTGTTAATTTCGCCGTTGTGTCCCAGCAAGCGCATCGGCTGGGCTAAGTGCCAGCGGGGCATGGTGTTGGTGCTGAAGCGCCGGTGATAGACGGCAAAGGAGCTTTTATAAGCGGGATTTTTCAGGTCTTGGTAAAATTCTGCCAATACGGCCGATCGCACCATGCCTTTATAGACGATCGTGCGGCAGGAGAAAGAGCAAGTATAAAAGTCTTGGCGGGTGAAGTTGGGTCGATTTGACAGCGCGTGTCCGATCGTGCGGCGCGCCAAAAATAGATGTTTGTCGAGTTCGTCTCCGGCTAAGTGCGGTGAACTGACTATTACTTGTTCGATTTGAGGTTGATTTTCTAGCGCTTGCTCGCCCAAAACCGACGGTACAATGGGAACTTTGCGCCATCCCACAAGTTTCAGCCCGCGATCGGTCAGAACTTGCTCAACCACCTGCCGCGCTATAGTTGCTTGAAATTTATCTTGAGACAGGAACAGCATTCCCACGCCGCAGTTTTCCCGCGCCGGAGGCACAATTCCCTGTTCGGCAAACCAAGTATCCAGCAATTCCCAAGGAATCGCGGTCATCAAACCCGCACCGTCGCCGGAATCAGAGTCGGCGCTGCAACCGCCGCGATGTTCCAGACAAGTTAAAGCTGGCAGCGCTTTTTGAATAATCGAGTGGGTGGCTTCGCCGCTTTGGTTGGCAATAAAGCCCACACCGCAGGCATCTCTTTCTTCCACTAACCAGCTTTGGCCGGCGAATGGAGTTCCTCGCTCAGTTTGATGCACGTTTCTGTTTGGATCGATCGTGTTACCCATGTTGATTGAATGTTATTTCCGTGATTGTGTGGTTGATGCGTTTTTATAGCTCGGAGAGAGAAGGCTGCCGAGCGGTGGGAGCCTAGTAAACTTTAAAACAGCACATTGCAAGCTGATTGGAGAAAAATTTACGTCGATGCTGCCTGTACTTAGCACTAAAACCCTGTTTGCAGATTTCACATTATCTCGCTCGCATCGCCTCGGAGATGTCTCCTAGAATACCCGGCTGTTAAAAAGCAGTGATTCTTTGGGAAATCGCCGCCATGCAACTAGATACATTGCAGGCGATCTAGTTTTTTGTGTGGGTTTTTCCTGAGTTCGGAAGGGTAGCCTTGCGGACTCAGGTAGATAGTAACTTTAGCGTTATTTTGCTTGCTGCGCTGTTGAGTTGCTTTCGTCAGCGCCCGCAGACACAAAAGCCACCTGCCCGCTCAGTCGGTAGGTGCAATGTAGCAGCGCGGTTCACAACTGGTGAAACCTGTCTTATTGTGAAGTCAACTCTCAAGCTGCGAACATCAAGTTTATCAAAAAATTGATAAAATTTCACCCATTACAGTCAGAGTTTGCGTGCAAGTCTTGTCAGCGATCGTCCAGAACCCCGGCTAAGATGCCTAGCCGAAAAAGGTTGACTGTTTTCCCTAAGCCTATTTTGTATTTTTTTACCCACAAACGTTTTTGACACTCTCAGGTCTACAGACGCGCTTGATTCTTGATTCGTTGATTTGTTCGAGCTAATCGATGTATATCAAGATAGTTTTCCCAAGCCCGGAGCTAAAGTTGCAGAAAAAATCGAGGCCATAGACTGGGAGTATTTGCGAGAAGATTTGCCCAAATTGATTGGCTCGATGAAGGAAGGAGTCGATCGCATCCGCAATATCAGTCCAAGTTTGAGAACGTTTTCCAGGGCAGATAGCGATCAACCAGTTTCTTTCAATATTCACGATGGACTCGAAAGCACTCTGCTAATTCTCAAGCACCGTTTAAAAGCCAGCGAGTTTCGCCCTGCCATTGAAATTGTGAAAGAGTATGGTAACTTGGGGAGCATCTCAATGAAAGCAGCCCAGCCCAAAATTGGAGTTAGGAGTCAGGAGTCAGGAGCCAGGAGAAAAGAGTCAGAAGGAAGAAGTCAGGAGCCAGAAGAAGTGTTTTTACAAAGATGAGATGCTCCCGGTAACTTGCCTCTAGTAAAATGCTTTCCCGGACAGTTAAACCAGGTATTTATGAATGTGCTGGCTAATGCAATTGACGCTCTGGAGGAGTCAAATAAGGGTCGGAGTTTTAGTGAAATTAAAGCCCTACCTAATCAAATTACGGTTAAAACTGCTCTGAGCGAAGACCCAACTCAGGTTTTGATTCGCATTAAGGATAATGGAGTGAGGATGTCGGCCGAAGTCAAGGAAAACATCTTTAATCACTTATTCACAACCAAGCCGGTGGGTCAAGGAACTGGATTAGGATTGTCTATAGCCCACCAAATTGTTGTGGAAAAACATGGAGGTACGTTACTCGTGAATTCTTCTTTGGGGCAGGGTTCGGAGTTTGTGATTTGTATTCCGGGGTGAGCAGTTTGTAGTAGGGCTTGAGGGCAATTAGTGCGATCGGCTAACCTAGACTCGATCGAGAGCTTCATGCCGATCGTAGTCATCGTCAAAAATATCGGATTTAGTAAGAACAAACATACGGATTTTCCGGGTTTCTAAATCCCCATGCGTTTAGAAGTGAAATTGTGAGTTGTAAGCTGTGAAACGTAATTTTTTCTATTGGCGTCTAATATTGTCAGTCTCGATTTTACCCGTACTGGCGATCGTCCCGTCTTTTGTCGGGAATCAACCCGCAAGAGCACAAGAGGGGGAGAGGGCTGGGTTGATGGATGCTTCCAGAGCCCGCCAGGGAATGAATTCCCTGGCTGATAGCGAAAGTCGGTTGAAACTCACATCTTGCACCATTCTCAAGAACAGGCAAGATGCCTGTTCCACAAAGAGTGAATTTTCTTGTGGAACAGGCATCTTGCCTGTTCATAAAAAGCTGATTGAGAATGGTGCAACATCTCAGTTGAAACCGACTGAAATATTGACAGATAGTCCTCTTGAGAGGACTTCAGCTATGAGACAGGGAATTCATTCCCTGTCGGACTATAGGTTTTTGGCTCAATCTGTACCCCCATTTTCGATAATCAAACAAGGCCGCCAAGTGTCTCTAAACGGCCGCATTCTCCCCCTAAGTTGGACTCCGCATTTGATTGATGCTTCCAGAGCCCGCCAGGGAATGAATTCCCTGGCTGATAGCGAAAGTCGGTTAAAACCGACTGAAAAATTGAGCGATAGTTCTCTTGAGAGAACTTCAGCTATTATGAGACAGGGGTTTCAACCCGTATCGGACTATAAGTTTTTGGCTCAATCTGTACCGCCCTCTTCGAGAGTTAGACAAGGCCGCCAAGTTTCTCTAAACGGTCGCATTCTCCCCCTAACTTGGACTCAGCAGCCGGCAAACAGCACTTCTGGGAATTTCCGAACTTGGATTGCTGACGTTGGATTGATGCAAAGTGCGGGAGTAGATTTGCTTAGCAGCGCCGACAGTACCAAACAACCGGTGCAGTGGTTTTCGGTATCTTTAACAGGTTCTCAAAGCTTAGCAGCGCGGGCAACAGGCTCGTATCGTTACTTAGATGTTACCGATTTTGTGTCCCTTGCGGGCTGGCAGATATCAGCAGATGGTAATGTTTTGAGAATCACGTCTCCCGCGGCAAATGTTACCGGAATTCGGCAAGCAGAAATAGAATCGGGCGATCGCATTGTATTAGATATCGATCAACCAACTCCCTGGCAAGTCAACTTTGTCAATAAACCAATCCCGTCGCCGACACCCACACCCAACCCCCCGGACGACCCCACAAAGCCCGCTATCCCACTGCCAAACCTCCGCACTGCGCCAAACCTCGAAACACCAGACGACCCGACCAAACCCGCCCTGCCACTGCCAATAACGCCCGCAGCGCCGATCGCCGGTCAAGAATGGTCGATCGCGATCGATGCCAAAGTCGCACCCGCCATAATTCAGCAGACTTTCTCAACCAGCAAACAATTGCTATCACTAAAAGTCGAACCTGACGGCGTTCAAACCAAAGTCAAAGTGACGATTCCTTTGGGTTGGCGGCCGCAAGTTTTCAGCCTGGGAAATCCCAATCGATTAGTTATCGACATTCGGCCAGATTCGTTAGTAGAAAAAAACATTGTTTGGGCTCCCGGTGTGCAGTGGCGGCAGCAGTATCAGAATTTAGGAACCGCGCGTTTTCCGGTAGTTTGGTTAGAAGTTAACCCCCGTCAAGCTGGTGTGAAAATTCGACCAATTCTCAGCAATCCGCCTGCCGATCAAGGCACTGCACCTTTATTGCAAACAGCAGAAATTTCGGGAGCGGCTGCGGCGATTAATGCAGGTTTTTTCAATCGAATTAATCGCTTAGCTTTAGGAGCAATTCGGCGGGACAATAAATGGCTTTCCGGGCCGATATTGAACCGGGGGGCGATCGCCTGGAACGATCGGGGAGAATTTGCGATCGATCGTTTGACTTTGCAAGAAACTGTGATCACTTCGGCAAATCAAATTTTGCCGCTTTCTCATCTCAATAGTGCCTACGTACAACCGGGAATCGGTCGCTACAATTCTGATTGGGGAACAACTTATACTCCGTTGTCTGGCAATGAAATAGTTGTGACAGTTGCGGGCGATAGAGTTGTCAGCCAATCCCCCGGAGGTGCGGTGGGAACAACAACTTTTCCCATTCCAGCTAACGGTTATATTTTGGCTTTGCGTGCCGATTTGTTCCCTGCATCTGAACTCTCTATCGGCACTTTACTGCGTTTAGAAACTAACACTTTTCCTGCTGATTTCAACCGTTTTCCCTACATTCTCGGCGGCGGGCCGGTGTTGGTACAAAACAGTCAAGTTGTGCTGGATGCTAAGGCGGAAGGGTTTAGCGATGCGTTTGTTAGACAGACAGCAATTAGAAGTGCGATCGGGCGAACTGCTGCGGGGAATTTGCTGATTGTAGCGGTGCACAATCGTGCGGGCGGGGCGGGGCCAAATTTCGCAGAACTGGCGCAGATATTGCAGCAAATGGGTGCTGTGGAGGCTTTAAATTTGGATGGGGGAAGTTCGACGAGTTTGTATTTGGGAGGTAGTTTGCTCGATCGACCTCCGTCAACGGCGGCGAGAGTTCATAATGCGATCGGTATTTTCATTCAACCATAAACCGTCACGTTAAATTGTAGGGTGCGTCAGCGTCCGTTATCTTTTCAAAAATCGAGAATCTCCCCACTGACGCACCTTACAAACTCTTGTCCCCCCTTTGCTAAGAAGGGGAGTAAGAGTTAGCCCCTTGCTAAGGGGGAGGAGTAAAAGTTTCTATAATCCCAAATAGAGTGGCTTGTTTGTATGTGATGATAACGCGATATTCCCCGCGAAATTTGCAGGGTCAAGACCCGTTTTTGGCGGTTTTACAAAATGATGCGGTTCCTGTGCGCGATCGCACTTCTGCGATTCCTCAACCGCTAGCCACCGTTATCGATCGCGCTTTAATTGACAATCCTGAAATTTATTATAAAAGTGCGGCTGAATTTAAACAAGCCCTATTCAATAGTATATCGTAAATTATGGTTCGACTACCAATAGGTTTTCAGAAACGCGGTTTCTTGAAGAAACCGGGTTTCTTGGTATTCTCAATCTGCCATCACCGACAACACATACTCTCCTTGATTTACTGACTGATTTGTGGAAACATCAAAAATGAAAACATCCGATTCAGCACAAACATCAACCAAACTGGGAAATTCCCCATTCTTATTAAAGCTGAGAATTTGATAAAGCCGATCGCCCTTTTTGACATAACTCCCCAATTGCACTCGATTTTGAATCATCCCGCCCGCCGGCGCGTAGTATTTGAACACTGAATTCTTGGGGGTAAAAATAACGTGATGATTCGCAGTTTTCGGGAGAGGGAATCCATCTATTTTCAATAAACCCTTACTTGCTAAGTAATTTTTGATGCCCCGCAAGCCATTCGCCACCGACTCGGGATTCATTTCCATCCCCGAACCTAATTCTAAAGTCCAAGCTTCCACATCAAATTGGATTGCACTTCCCAACTGGGCCAAAATCTTCTCCAAAGCCAGCCAAGGCTTGAGAAACGCCTCGTCAAAAGCATCGCCGTCGTACTCGTCCATCAAGATTGCCCGATCGAGTAAAAAAGCTTTCGCACTCTCCTCGCGGGAATTAAAACAGTAAAGGTAATCTAAACTTTGATTCGTAGAACTGTGCAAGTCCAGCACATAGTCAGCATCCAAACACAAAGATTGTAGCTGATATCGGTAAAGCTCGCTGTAGGGGCGGCAACTAGGAGCGTTAATTTTTGCCAACTCTTTCGCAAAACTCAAAGCAATCGCTTTTCTGTAATTAACTTTGACAGTATCGGCATCGAGATGGATGTGAGAATTAGCAAAACCAAGAATATCTTCCCCTTGTTTTTCAAAATCCCAGAAAATTCGGTTCCAATTTACCCCATCATAAAGATTGTAGCGACCAGGGGAAAAATGGTGCGATCGCTGACTGACACCCACAGGATTGCAAACCGGAACTAGCCAAATTTCCCCGCTTAACTGGCTGCTGTCCAAAGACATTAAAAACTCAATTAATTGGTAAATCACAGCATTACCGCTAATCTCAGCGCCGTGCAGGTTAGATTGGAGATAAGCTTTTTTGCCGGGAATCGCACCTTGGAACTGATAGACTTGCAGTGAAAGCCGATCGCCCGAAGCAAGCTGCACCACAGGAATAGTCGAAATAACAGGAATCATAGAGAAGGAAACTTGGGGAATGGGGAATGGGCATGGAGCATGGGGCATGGGGCATGGGGCATGGGGCATGGGGCATTGGTAACTGGTAATTGTTACTAATGACTAATGACTAATGACTAATGACTAATGACTAATGACTAATGACTAATGACTTAATAGCCGATTTGCGGGCGTTGGTCTAAAATCAATACAGTCCTCTGCTGACTTGCTTTCAGCAAGATTTAAGCATACTTACCCTGCAACCTTATAATAATCCTTGTGCCAGACACTGCCCAGAACCGCCCAGAGCTGGATCTGAAGACCATATTTCCCTTCGAGCTAGATAACTTTCAGAGAGAGGCGATCGCCGCCCTCGATGCAGGTAAATCCGTTGTCGTGTGCGCTCCCACAGGCTCTGGGAAAACGTTAATCGGGGAATACGCCATCCATCAAGCACTCTCCAGAGGGCGGCGCGTCTTCTACACCACTCCCCTCAAAGCACTCTCTAACCAAAAGCTGCGCGACTTCCGCAGTCAATTTGGAGACGACAACGTAGGTTTGCTGACGGGCGACATCTCCGTCAATCGAGATGCGCCGATTTTGGTGATGACTACCGAAATATTTCGGAATATGCTCTACGGTACGCCGATCGGAGAAGTCGGTACTTCCCTCACCGGAGTCGAAACCGTGGTGCTCGACGAGTGTCACTACATGAACGATCGCCAGCGTGGTACCGTCTGGGAAGAATCCATCATCTACTGTTCGAGCGAAATTCAACTGCTCGCCCTCTCAGCAACCGTTGCCAATAGCGACCAACTCACAGACTGGATTAACAAAGTCCACGGGCCCACAGAGCTCGTCTACTCAGACTTTCGGCCAGTACCGCTGCAATTCCACTTCGCCAATCAAAAAGGGATATTTCCCCTATTAGACGAGACCGGCAAAAGAGCCAATGTCCGATTAGTCCCCAAAAAGAAGCAGCAAAAAGTAGAAAGAGGCAGCATCCCCACTCCGAGTTTGACCGATGTTTTGGCCCGGTTGGACGATCGAGATATGCTACCAGCAATTTACTTCATCTTCAGCCGTCGCGGGTGCGACCAAGCAGTCGCAGAAGTCGGCAATTTCTCCCTAGTTAACGAAGCCGAAACAGCCGAACTCAAACGCATCATTGACGATTTTTTACAGCGAAACCCAGAAGCAGAACGCTTCGGTCAAAAAGAAGCACTTTTAAAAGGCATCGCCGCCCACCACGCAGGCATTTTGCCCGCTTGGAAAGGTTTAGTAGAAGAACTTTTTGGCAGAGGTTTGATAAAAGTCGTATTTGCCACCGAAACCCTAGCAGCCGGGATTAATATGCCCGCCCGCACCACAGTCATTTCTACCCTGTCCAAGCGCACCGACAAGGGACACCGACTGCTAAACGCTTCAGAATTCCTGCAAATGGCCGGTCGGGCGGGTCGGCGGGGCATGGACAAGCTGGGGCACGTGGTCGCAGTTCAGACGCGCTTTGAAGGCGCAAAAGAAGCCTCTTATTTGGCAACAGCCAAAGCCGACCCCCTCGCCAGTCAGTTTACGCCCAGCTACGGCATGGTGCTGAATTTGCTGCAAACACACACTCTCGACGAAGCTCAAGAGTTGGTAGAGCGGAGTTTCGGTCAATACCTGTCTACCTTGTACTTGCAGCCGCAGCAAGAAGAATTAGACCGATTGCAAGCAGAATTGGCGGTGCTTGAACAGTCCCTGGCGGCCGGAGGAAATGTCTCCACCCTGGAAAAAGAGCTCGCTCATTACGAAAAATTGCAGGGAAGACTCAAAGAAGATAAACGTTTGCTGAAAACTCTATTGCAGCAAGCTGAAGAAGCCAGATTTAAGGAGATGTCCGTAGCTGTGGCTTTTGCAGTGCTTGGCACGGTTCTGAGTCTCAAAGGTAAGCACGTTCCGACAGCTAAACGATCGCACACAACTCCTGTACCCGCCGTATTGGTTGCCAAAATTGCAGGTTCCGGCCAAGCACCAAATTTGGTGTGCTTGGGCAAAGATAACCGCTGGTATGTCGTCGCCATTAGCGATGTCGCGAGTCTGCACGCCGAATTACCCCGCTTGAGCGTTGCAGATACCTTGAACCCGCCGCCGGAAATGCTCCTGAGACTCGGCCAATGCCGCTTGGGAACTGAAGAAACTGCTTCAATTGCTCAATCGATCCCAGAATTGCCGACACCAGAACCGAGCCCAGAGGCGATCGAGCAACAGCAGAAAATCGCAGCCGTAGAAGCTAAGCTAGAAATTCACCCGGTTCTAGAATGGGGCAATCCCGGTACTTTGCTCAAACGCCAGCGCCGCCGGGAAGAATTGAAAAAAGAAGTTCGCAAAAGCGAACAAGACTTAGAAAAGCAGCGAGCTCGCTACTGGGAGCAATTTCTCAACTTAATCGACATCTTGCTGAATTTTGGCTGCTTGGAAAGAGTAGTTTCGGCAACAGGAAACCGAGATGACTCCTCCGACAGGTTGGTACCGACAATCTTGGGCCAAGCTTGCGCCGCCATTCGTGGCGATAACGAACTGTGGCTGGGTTTGTCCCTGATGTCTGCAGAGTTTGACGAACTCGACCCCCACCACCTCGCGGCTGCTTGCGCGGCCTTAGTTACAGAAGTTTCCAGACCGGACAGTTGGACTCACTACTCGCTGTCGCCAGAAGTTTTGGCACCTTTGGACAATCTGCAAAAAGGCCTGCGCCGCCGATTGTTTCAAGTTCAGTACCGTCATGAAGCTGCAATCCCGATTTGGCTGGAACGGGATTTAGTGACTTTGGTCGAGCAGTGGGCTCTGGGTGTTGAATGGCTGGAACTGATTAGCCATACGAGTTTGGATGAAGGGGATGTGGTGCGGATTTTGCGCCGGACTTTGGATTTCTTGTCTCAGATTCCTCATGTTCCTCATGTTTCGGATGCTTTGCGGAGGAATGCTTGTCGGGCGATGCAGTTAATCGATCGATTCCCGGTGAATGAAGCTGCAACTTAGAAAAGTGTTGACAATTGACAGTTGACAGTTGGCTGTTGACAGTTGGCTGTTGGCTGTTGGCTGTAAGCTGTCCGACATCTAAATTGTATTTTTGGTTTTTCAACCCAAATGCACCCAGGTTTTAACTAGCAGCCGGGAAGTCCCTCGGTATATTTAAAGGGGACACATCTGAGCGTTGCGCGAAGTACCCCGAATAAATTACGCCCGCGTGATGGAAAGAAGCGTCGGGTGGAGGTACGGAAACCGACAATTAGACATTGCAAGCACCTTAAACTTTGATGTAGTTTCTAAACATTGAGTTAAAAAGATGATACATTAAAGTAGGTCGAAAAAAGGAAGTTTCTAATGCAAATAACATACAAATACCGCCTCAAGCCCACAAAAGCCCAACTATTAATAATAGAGGCTCATTTAGAACTTTGTCGCCGACAGTACAACTACCGACTTGGCGAAAGATTTAGGTGGTGGGAAGCCACGAGAACACCTATAAACGCCTGCCCATTGATTGTTTCGATAGTCCCTGTTGAGGAGATTTATCAAAATATTCCCTTGACTAGAGTGCAAACCAGGAATGGCAGAAAAAAGGATGAGTCAGGCAATTCTTTGACCAAGAAAGGTGATGTTTTCTCGAACATTGAAGGCGGATATGTACAGTGGCCAACGATACAACGGGCGGACCTGAAAAATACTAAAAAGCTATTTCCTGATTATAAAACGCTAGATTCTCAGGTCTTGCAAGATGTAGTCAACAGAGTTGAGACTTCCTTTTCCAACTTTACTACGCCCGATAAAAATGGCAATCGTAGAGGAAAGCCGAGGTTCAAAGGGTTTCACTACTACAAATCTTTCACTTATCCTCAATTAGATAACTTACATATTGTTAAGGATGAGCAAGATAGGATCTGTATTAGCCTCGCAAAAATAGGTCAAGTACCTATGGTGTTCCATCGCCCCATACCAGCAGGATTCAAAGTTAAGACGGGGAGCGTCATCAAAGAAGCGGATGGGTGGTATATTTCCCTGACGCTAGAAGATAAAACGGTTCCCGTAACGGTTGCAGAAATTCAACCGACTGAAAAAAATACTGTTGGCATTGATTGGGGAGTCACTAATTACGTCTATCTTTCCAATGGCGAAAGAGTTGAGAATCCTAGATTTTTGAGGAAATCGGCTCAGAAATTAGCAAGGCTTCAAGCGAAGTTAGCTAATAGAGTCAAGGGTTCTCAACCTTGGAAAATAATCAAGGACAAGGTTTCCCAACTCCATCAGTTCGTAGCTAGAGCTAGATTAGATTTTCAATTTAAAACTGCACATGAGCTACTTAGCAAGTGTGAGGTTTTAGTTGTTGAAGATTTGAGCGTCAAAAATCTAACTAGACGTGCCAAGCCCAAGACTGATATTGAGAATGGTAATTTGGTTTATTTGCCTAACGGTCAGTCAGCTAAGAGTGGTTTGAATAAATCCATGCTTGATGCTGCTCACGGGCAATTCGCCAACGTTCTGAAATATGTCGCCTGGAAACTAGGTAAAAGTGTTTTGTTTGTTGATCCAAAGGGAACTTCCCAGCACTGTTGGAACTGCCTCAACAAAGTCCCGAAAGAATTATCGGAACGGTGGCATTCTTGCCAATGTGGAGAATCTTTGGATCGAGATGAAAACTCAGCCAAACTTATAAAGAAGATTGGATTGAGTTACGAAAGTGGCGGGGGAACTCCGTCACTCAAAAAAGCCTTTGAAAAAAAGGAAAAAGAAGCCTGCGGTCTAACTGTACTCAGTTGACCGTCAGGTTCGTTCACTCTAAAATCGTTTCCGGTTGCATCGGTATTGTTCAAATGCCCAAACAGTCAAAAGTCAACAGTCATGAGGAATAGATCCCGATTTAAATCCAAAATCCAAAATCCAAAATCCAAAATCTAAAATCCAAAATCTAAAATCGATCGATCGCACTTTTTCCTGATTCAGGTTGCAGAACAGGATAGACAATTGTATGGTGCGGATCGATCGCTCTTAATTGTTATTAAAATTTTCTTTAGCGGTGTGGTGAGTAATTCTCATATTTATGCAACAAATCAAAAAGCCTGTTCAAATGCCTGATGCCTGCTCCCAGGTTCAAAAAATTCGCTTTTTCACTTTCTTGCAAAGAGTCTTAATTGGAACTCTAGCGAGTACATTACTCAATCTCTTCATCCTATTTCCCTCTCCGAGTTTCGCAGAAGTAGTTCTGGGCGTTGTTCGCAGTTCCGAGAATTCTCCCGACTGGGTAAAGATTACCACGCGCCTCTGGGAAAGTGGCATTGCTTACAAACCAATCAATCTCGAAGAAATCAAAAGTACGGCGGATTTAACAGGCGTTAACGTGCTGTTTTTGCCCAATATTGAAACTTTGAGTCCGACGCAAATTAAAGTTTTAGAAGCTTGGGCCTCCCAGGGCGGCCGCTTGATTGCTTCGGGCCCAGTCGGCCGCAGTTCCCCGGCCTTGGTTCGCCAATCTTTGCGATCGCTCCTTGGGGCCTATTGGGCTTTTCCGTTAACCCAACCGGCGACTCCGCAACCGCGCAGCCGCTGTCGGGATCTCGCTTGCAAAACTTCTAGCAGTTGGATGCCCCCAGAACAAAAAAATGCCTCAGTCCAAGGCGGTGTCTTGATTCCGGCTGATGCAAACAGTCAAACTATTGCTACTTGGAAAGATAGTTCCGGTTCCTCCGCAGCCATCGCCACGGATCGCGCTACCTATCTCGGCTGGCGCTGGGGTAGCGACGGTTCGGCAAATGTAGATAAGGCTTGGCTGCAAGCCTCGATCGCCCGCTGGGGAGGCACAATCGCTTCGCAGCCTGTAGCGCCGCCCACTGCTGCCGCGACCCCACTGCCAACTCCCCCCTCAAGAGTCACTAGAAACACCCCTAGTTTGCCGCGTACTACCCCGCTGAGCCGACTTTCTCCCTCTGGCTCGCTTTCCGATCCTGTTCCTGCAACTTTTACAGACCCTTCTGATCAGTCGGCGCCGGCGGGTTTGGACGTGCAGCCAAATTCCAATAAGCCGATCGTCAGCATTGAAGCGTACTTGATGCGCCAAGAACTCACTAACCTCCTCGGCAGGTTTGAAAGCGCCCTGACAGCATCTAATTCAGCCAATACCGCCATCAATCTCAATGCTGCTACCTCCCCTCAACTGGTGGCGGCAGAACAGGGCGGAGGCGGGCAGGCAACCAGCCGCCCCCCTGTTCTGCAAGCGATCAGGGGGCGGGCGATCGCCCAAGCGCGGCAGGTTTTGCAAACTTTCGACCAACTCCTGCAAGAGCAAAACTACGCGGAGGCGAGATCGCAGTGGGTGGAAGCGCGGCAGTTGCTGTGGGAAAATTACCCGAAGGAAGGACAGCGCGTTGGGGCGGAAATTCGCGCGGTTTGGCTCGATCGCGGGACGATCGTCGCAGCACGATCTGAACAGGGTTTGGCGGCAGTGTTCGATCGACTCGCCGCCGCCGGTATCAATACAGTTTTCTTTGAAACTTTGAATGCCGGATATACCATTTATCCCAGTCAAGTTGCACCGCAACAAAATCCCCTGACTGTTGGCTGGGACCCGCTGGCATCGGCAGTTAAATTAGCTCACGAGCGAGGCATGGAACTGCACGCTTGGGTTTGGGTTTTTGCCACAGGAAATAAGCGCCACAATACTTTAATTGGCCAGCCTAGTTCTTATCCAGGCCCGGTGCTTTCCGCCCATCCACAGTGGGCTAATATTGACAATAAAGGACGCACGCAAAATCCTAACGATGGTAAATTTTATCTCGATCCGGCGAACCCGGAAGCGCGGAATTATTTGCTACAAATTGTCAGCGAAATTGCCAATAACTACAAAGTAGATGGGGTGCAATTAGACTATATTCGCTATCCTTTTCAAGATGACAATGCGAATTTTACTTACGGTTACGGTATTGCGGCGAGGCAGCAATTTAGGCAGTTGACTGGTGCTGATCCGGTGAATATTTCCCCCAGGAACGGCAGTTTATGGCGGCAGTGGGTTGAGTTTAAAACTAATCAAATTAATAGTTTTGTAGCTGAAGTTTCTCAGCTTTTGCGCCAGAATTATCCGCGCACAATTCTGTCGGTGGCGGTGTTTCCACACCCGGAAAGTCAGCGGATTTACAAAATTCAGCAAAATTGGGAAGTTTGGGCTCGTCAGGGCATTGTAGATTTGATTGTGCCGATGACTTATGCTTTGGATACGAACCGACTTCAGCGCATCACCGAACCGCTGGTAAAGGAACAAATTCTGGGTTCGGCTTTGATTTCTCCCTCGGTTAAGTTGTTGACTCTCCCGGAAGTTGTGGCGATCGACCAAATTCAAGCTTTGCGCGATTTGCCGACTGGGGGCTATGCTATTTTTGCGGTGGAAAGTATCAGCAGCGGGATGCAGGGGTTTTTTAACCGCACTCAAGGCACCCCAGTGCGTTCCACTTCTGCTGCGGAGCCGATTCCTTACCGACAGCCGTTTGCAGCGGCGGCTTCGCGGTATACTGCTCTCAAGCAGGAATGGAGTTTTTTGTTGGCTAACAATCAGTTGCGGATGTCGGAATCTGAACTGAAGGTTTTGCAAAGTCGAGCGGATGAATTGGCGCAAGCTTTGAGCAAGTTGGCGGCAAATCCTTCTAGGGAAAGTTTAGCAACAGCTAAAAGATTGTTGGGGAGTTTTCAATCTCAATTTCAATCTTCGATGCGCTTGCATTCTGCCGAAAATAGCTATCAAGTGCAAACTTGGCAAAATCGTTTGGAGAGTTTGGATATGCTTTTACGTTACGGCGAAAGGATGGAGTTGAATCGCAGGTAAATACAGATTTTTGGGGTGTGCGCTGGTTAGCTACTGTTTGTTTAAACTCACATCTTGCACCATTCTCGCTTAACAGGCTTTTCGGCCTGTTCCCCAAAAAGTGAATTTTATTGTGGAACAGGCCGAAAAGCCTGTTCATAAAAAGCTTATTGAGAATGGTGCAATACATAAGATGATTTCGACTTAGGGGCGATCGCGCCAATTATCTGTATCAGTAGTTACGAAAAACTCGGAGTATAAATACGCTATAGCGGTTCTCAAGCGTTGTGAGTTATGGGGGCTTTGTCCTATGCCCTATGCCCTATGCCCACGGAGGCCTATGCCCTATGCCCTAGAAGCACCTCATGTTACTGAGAAAGGCTATATTTTGATTTAAATTGATCGACGGTACTGTTGTCAGTAAACTACAGCAAAAGGAGAAAAGGAAGAGCAAAGGGAAAATGGTTTCCAATCCGAACTCCCAACCATTACCAATGCCCAAGTCCTCATTTCCCATTCCCAATTCCTCTTAAGATGAATATGTTTCCTAAATTCCTCAATCGTTTGGCTACAAAAATTATCGGCAAAGTTCCATTACAAACGGTGCTCGTGGTTCCTTTTATAGTGCTAATTGTCGGCACGGTAGGAGTTGTAGGTTGGCTATCTTTCCAAAACGGTCAGCGGGCAGTCAACGATGTTGCCGCTCAGTTGCGGGGAGAAATTAGCGATCGCATCAAAGACCGCATGGAACATTATATGTCAATTCCCCACATTGTCAATCACCTGAACGTTCAAGGCATAAAAATGGGGCAGTTGAACCTAAAAGAAAAGCAAAAACTCGAACATCATTTTCTAGAACAAATTCAATATTTTGATTCTATCAGCATCATTTACACAGGCCAAGAAAATGGAGAACACTCTGGAGCAATCCGCACTAACGATGGGATTTTGATATCGGCGGCTGACAAATCTACTGGCAATAAATTAGCTCGATATACTGCGGACTCTCAGGGAAACCGCGTTCAATTAGTGCAAATTTCACCCAATATTTACGACCCGCGAACTCGCCCTTGGTACATAGCTGCGGCTGCGGCCAAAAAACCTATTTGGACTCCAATTTATACAGATTTTTTGACTGGTGAGCTGGCAATTACTGCTGCTTTGCCTATCTACGACGCTGCTGGCAAATTGTTAGGAGTAGCTGGCAGCGATGTGCTGTTTTCCCGCATCAAAGAATTTCTCGTTAGCCTCAAAATTGGCAAATCAGGACAAACTTTTGTGATGGAGCGATCGGGGATGTTAATTGCTACTTCAACGGCGAGTCAAGAATTCGTGGTGGAAGGTAAAGAAACAAGACGCATTAAAGCTTCAGAAAGCGAGAATCCGCTAATTCGCCAAACTGCACAGCATCTTGATAAATCCTACGATAGCTTAGCTAAAATTAATAATTCTCAACAACTTAGTATTGATGTTGATGGCAAGCGAAATTTTATTCAGGTAGCTCCTTTTAAAGACGATCGAGGGTTGGATTGGCTGATTGTAGTAGTTGTGCCAGAATCGGACTTTATGGAACAAATTAACGCCAATACGCGCACGACTTTTTTACTGTCGGTTGCAGCATTGGTGGGGGCGACAATTCTGGGGATTCTTACTGCTAAATGGGTGGTTCAACCGATTTTAAAATTGAATGCGGCGGCGAAAGCTTTGGCGCGGAATGAATGGGATACAAAGCTCACTCTGAATCGCAAAGATGAACTCGGAGAACTTGCCACTGCTTTTAACAGCATGGCCGAGCAATTGCAGCATTCATTTACTTCTCTGTCGGAAAGCGAAAACCGAGTCCAACAATTTTTCAATGCAGTACCACTAGGCATTTTTATTGTAGAGCCCAACGGTCAACCTCACTACATTAATCCTGCTGGAGAGCAACTTTTATCTCAAGGAATTGTACCCGCAGATTCCGAAAGTTTACGTCAATCCTACCGAGTTTATTTAGCTGGCACTCAGGAAATTTACCCGGCGGAACGCGATCCAATTTTAAATGCTTTGCAGGGTAAAAGTGTAACTGTTGATGACATTGAAATCTGCTCGACTGACAAAACTGTTCCCCTGCAAGTTTGGGGAACTCCTATTTATGACGCTCAAGGAAATATTATCTACGGGATGTGCGCTTTTCAAGATATTACAGAACGCAAATTAGCGGAGAAATTATTAAAGGAATACAACGACAATTTAGCAGTGCAAGTTGCAGAACGTACCGCCGAGCTTGCCAAGGCTAAAGAAAAGTTTTCTAAAGCTTTTCGTTTAAGTCCTAATGCGATTACCCTGACTAGAATTAGCGATGGTCGCCACATAGAAGCCAATGAGAGCTTTTGTCGGATGATGGGGTACAGTCACGAAGAAATTATTGGAAAAACAGCGGTTGAACTCAATTTCTGGGCGAGTTTGGGAGAGCGCGATCGCATGATTCAAATGTTAAAAAATAAGACGGCAATTCACAATTATGAGCTGAGGTTTCGCAATAAAAATGGTACAGAAAGAACGGCACTACTGTCGATAGAAACCATCGATATTGACGGAGAAGCTTGTTTCTTGTCGATTTCTAGCGATATTACCGAGCGCCAAAAAGCAGAAACTGCCCTCCGGGAAGCAGAAGAAAAGTACCGCAACATTTACGAAAATGCTTTGAATGGAATTTTTCAAACTGCTATTGACGGGAAATATATCAGCGCTAACCCCGCTTTAGCTAGCATCTACGGTTACGACTCGCCTGCAGAATTAATAGCAGCACAGCCGAATTTCCATAACCAGCTTTACGTGAAACCCAACCGCCGCGAAGAATTTGCAGCGCTGATGAACGAGTACGGGATACTATCAAACTTTGAATCGGAAATTTACCGCAAAGATGGCAGCATAATCTGGATTTCGGAAAATTGTCGCACTGCCTGCGATGAAGCAGGAAATCTACTTTACTACGAAGGTTTTATTAAAGACATTACTGATAACAAACAAGCGGAAATCAAACTGCAGCAGGCGAAAGAAGCGGCCGAAGCAGCAAACAAAGCGAAGAGTACGTTTCTCGCCAATATGAGCCACGAATTGCGATCGCCCCTGAACGCGGTCATCGGCTTTGCTCAAGTCATGATCCGCAGTAAAACTCTGTCTCCTGAAAATCAAGAAGATGTTGCAATAATCCTGCGGAGTGGAGAACATTTACTGGCTTTAATCAACCAAGTTTTAGACTTGTCAAAAATCGAAGCGGGACGCACGACTATTAATGAAAAAAGCTTCAATTTGTACCAGCTAATCGACGATTTAGAAGATATGTTTGCTCTCAAAGCTGAGCAAAAAGGTTTGCAATTAATCTTCGAGAGAGACGCCGAAGTTCCCCATTACATTTGTACTGATGAAGTTAAATTACGCCAAGTTTTAATTAATTTGCTCAATAATGCAATTAAATTTACTTCAGAAGGGGGAGTGTCGATGCAAGTCAAAGGAGGAAAACGGAATATACATAAAAACAGCACTGACCAATTGCCGGGCCGCTACTGGCTGCATTTTGAAGTTCAAGATACTGGTGCAGGCATTGCTGCTGAGGAAGTCCATCAGTTGTTTGAAGCATTCGTGCAGACTAAAACAGGTAAAGATTCTCAGGAAGGAACTGGTTTAGGTTTAGCTATTAGCCGCCAGTTCGTACAATTAATGGGAGGTGAAATTACTGTTAGCAGCGAGCTCGGAAAGGGTGCAGTATTTCAGTTTGACATCCAAGTTCATCTGGTTGAAGCTAGTGATATTGAAAGCAAAAAAACTCAACGTCGAGTTGTTGCCCTCGAACCGAATCAGCCGAGTTATCGCTTGCTAATTGTGGACGACAAACCTTTGAACCGCCAACTGTTAGTAAAACTTCTCAGTCCCCTCGGATTTGAGTTGAGAGAAGCGAATAACGGTAAAGAAGCGGTTGATATTTTTAGGGAGTGGGAACCGCATCTGATTTGGATGGACATGAGAATGCCTGTGATGGACGGCTATGAGGCAACGAAACAGATTAAAACTACAACTGGCGGGCAAGCAACGGCGATTGTGGCCCTAACTGCTAGCGTTTTGGAGGAAGAACGGGCGGTGATTCTTTCGGCGGGTTGCGATGATTTTATGCGGAAACCGTTCCGAGAGGAGGATATCTTTGTGGCAATGGGAAAACATTTAGGAGTACGCTATATTTATGAAGATCCAACCGCAGTAAGTGCAGCAGGTGTAGATGAGTCAAGTCTGGATGTGCTGACACCGGAGGCTTTCGCTTCTCTTTCTCCAGACTGGAGAGCCCAATTGAAGCAAAGTATTTTGAGTGTGGAGATGGAGGCGATCGCAACTTCGATCGCACAAATCGGCACTGTCAATCCTTCTCTTGCGGGCAAGCTTCAAGATTGCATTAATAATTTTGAATATGACAGAATTTTGGACATAATCGAACTCAGCGAGAAACAGTAAACACCCGATGACTTCAACTTTACCTAAAACCAATCGAGCTAATATTTTAGTAGTGGACGATACGCCAGAAAACCTGCGGCTGCTGGCAGGAATTTTGAGCGAAAAAGGCTATCAAGTTCGCCCCGTACCCAATGGCAAGCTAGCATTGTCTGCAGCTCAAAAAATACCCCCGGATCTAGTGCTGCTGGATATTATGATGCCGGAAATGGACGGCTATCAAGTTTGTCAGCAACTCAAAGATTCTGAAATTACCAAAGACATTCCTGTAATTTTTATTAGTGCGATCAATGACGTGCTGGATAAAGTTAAAGCTTTTGCAGTTGGCGGAGTTGACTTTATTACTAAACCGTTTCAGGTTGAAGAAGTTTTAGCCCGGATAGAAACTCATTTAAAAATTTGTTCACTCCAACACACTTTGCAAGAAAAAAATCAAGATTTAGCAACGGCCCTGCACCAACTGCAAACCACCCAAGAGCATTTGATTCAATCGGAAAAAATGGCAGCCCTGGGACAACTGATTGCCGGCATTGCCCACGAAATCAATACCCCCCTAGGCATTATAGGTTCCTCTATTAATAATATAGCTAATTTTTCTGACGAGTTTCTAGAAAAATTTCCTGAAATTTATCAACAACTTTCTGACGAAAGCAAAGCTTATTTTTTAGCTTTACTGTACAGAGCCACCCATCAAACAATTTTATTTACAAGTAGAGAAAAACGTAAATTTAAGCAGCAGTTGACGGGAGATTTGATGGCAGCATCTGTTGAAAACTCCGAGGAAATTGCGGATACTTTAGTTGACATGGAAATCTACGAAAAAATAGAAGAGTTCTTGCCGCTTTTTAAATCGCCGGATTGGGAAGTTGTTTTAAATACTGCTTACCAGTTTGCGAGCTTTAAAAAAAGTATTAGCCTGATCCAAAGAGCGACAGCGAAGTCGGGAAAAGTAGTATTTGCCTTAAAAACCTACGCTCATTTTGATAGCAAACCAGAAAAAGTCCCGGCGAACTTGCACGAGGGCATTGAAACAGTGTTAACCCTTTATCAAAATCAACTGAAACACGGTATAGAAGTAGTGAAAAATTATGGAGATTTACCCGAAATTATGTGCTATCCCGATGACTTAAATCAAGTTTGGACGAATCTCGTTCATAATGCCCTGCAAGCAATGGATTATAAAGGTATTTTGACGATTGAAACTCGGCAGCAAGAGACCAATATTTTCCTCAAATTTACTGATAACGGCAAAGGTATCCCCTCAGAAGTTATTCCCAAAATTTTTCAGCCCTTTTTTACGACTAAATCTGCGGGCGAAGGTAGCGGTTTGGGATTGGATATTGTGAGAAAAATTGTGGAAAAACACCAAGGCACAATTGCTGTAGATTCTGTACCGGGGCAGACAACTTTTACAGTCTCGCTGCCAATTTATTAAACAAAACTTACCTGTAGGGGCTGATTTTCGGTGACACTCGTCACTGTCTCGCTGACAAATACAAAATTTATTCCAAGAAACCGGGTTTATCTTCTCAAGTCCTATTAAAATAAGATAGGGGACAAATATCCTGCATCGTTGCCCGAAATCAATGGGAGCATCTCAATGAAAGCAGCAAAGCTCCAAATTGGAATTAGGAGTCAGGAGTCAGGAGCCAGGAGAAAAGAGTCAGAAGGAAGAAGAAAGAAGTGTTTTTGCAAATATGAGATGCTCCCAAATCAATAACGTAAAAGGAAGTCATATCAATTCCGGTAACACTCATAGATGATGGGGAGTAGGGAGTGGGGAGTGGGGAGTGGGGAATGTGGAATTATTGACCTTGACTTTATGATTCCCATCCAACCGGAAACGAGATCATGTCGGTAAACATACTAAAATTTAAGCAGAGAGGAAAAGATGAATAAGCCTGTAATTCTTTGCGTTGATGATGAACCCGATATCTTGAATACTCTCAAGATGCAGCTAAAAAATGAATTTAAAAATGATTACTTTTATGAATTAGCTGAAAGTGGTGAGGAAGCTTTAGATATACTTGAGGATTTTCACGAAAAAGCTGAGGTGCTTGTGGTTGTTTCTGATTGGCAGATGCCGGGAATTAAAGGTGACGAATTTTTAATTAAACTTCACCAAAAATATCCTAAAATTATTAAGGTGATGTTGACGGGCCAAGCGGATGCAGCGGCAGTTCAGCGGGCAGTAGAAGAAGCAGATTTATACTGTTGTTTGTACAAACCCTGGGAAAGCAAAGAGTTAATAGAGACTATAAAATCGGGGCTGGCTAAGTTATGAAAAAACCTGTGATTGTTTGTATTGATGATGAACCTGACGTTTTGAACAGTTTAAAGATTGAACTGAAAAAGGCGATCGGCGATCGGTGTATAATTGAAACCGCTGAAGGGGGGGCTGATGCTTTAGATTTGCTGGCAGATTTGCAGGCAGATGAATACGAGGTTGCTTTGGTGCTTTCCGATTATATCATGCCGGATATTAAAGGGGATGAACTGCTCAGAAGAATTCACGAAAGCTCGCCGGAGACGCTGACCATTATGCTAACGGGGCAAGCAGATTTGGAAGCTCTGAGCAATGCTATCAAGTATGCTAAATTGTACCGTTATATTCCTAAACCTTGGAAAAATGAAGACTTAAAATTAACGGTAGTAGAAGCTGTTCACAGTTATTTGCAAGATCAAAAGTTAACAGATGAAATTCAGAAGCGCCAAGAAGTAAACGAGGAGTTAAAGCTAGTAAATGAGGCTTTGTCTGCGAGTGAAAGTCGCCTGAGTCAATTTTTAGAAGCTTTGCCAGTGGGGGTATCTGTTTATCATCCCGATGGCTCGATCGCCTATTTCAACCAGGCAGCGCGGGATTTGCTGGGTGCAGACACTATCCCGGAAAGCACTGCGGAACAATTAGCTGCGACTTATCAACTTTATGTTGCCAATACTGATGAGCTTTACCCGCCGCATAATCTGCCAATCTTGCGTGCACTGAAAGGAGAATTTGTCAAGGTTGACGATGTAGAAATCCGTCAAGATGGCAAAAGAATTGCGATCGAGATCAATACCACGCCGATTTTTGACGCTAGCGGAAATATTGTTTATGCGATCGCAGCTTTTCAAGATATTAGCGATCGCAAACAAGCCGAAAAAATACTAGCAGATTACCACCACACATTAGAAGCCCAAATTGACGAACGCACAGAACAACTGCAACAAGCCGCCTTAGCTGCTGAAGCAGCAAACAAAGCTAAAAGCACGTTTCTGGCCAATATGAGCCACGAGTTACGCACCCCTCTCAATTCGATACTCGGCTTTGCACAAATCATGGAACCCAGCCCGGATCTTAGTGTCGAAAACCGAGAAAATATGAGAATTATTCGGCGTAGTGGCGAACATTTGCTGACGTTGATCAATGAAGTCTTAGACTTGTCAAAAATCGAAGCGGGGCGGATGACGATCAACCCAAAAAATTTCGACCTCTACCGCCTGCTTGACGATTTGCAAGATATGTTTCAACTGCGGCTACACAATCAAGAATTGCAGTTGCTTTTCCAGCGCGATCCTGACGTTCCTCAGTACGTGCGAACCGATGATATTAAATTGCGACAAGTGCTGATTAATCTGCTGAGTAATGCGATTAAGTTTACCCAAAGAGGGGAAATCATCTTAAGAGTTATAAAGTTAGAACAATCGGGATTTCTGGATTTATTAGAGAGTCCCACAGCTTGCTTTGATACAACAAGAAGTATTCGGGATTTTTCGAGAAATAACAGTGATTTGGCCAAGGTTGAATGGAGCGATGAGGCTGAGGATTCAACTCCGGTGCGGGATTTTTTCCTTCTATTTGAAATTGAAGATACAGGAGTTGGCATTGCTCCCGAAGAAATGGGCAATATTTTTAAGGCTTTTGTGCAAACAGCTTCCGGTCAAAAAATTCAGAAAGGCACGGGTTTAGGATTGAAGATCAGCCGTCAATTTGTCCGCCTGATGGGAGGAGAAATTCTCGTAGAAAGTCAACTGGAACTCGGCACCACTTTTAAATTTGAAATTCCCGTCGGTGCGGTTTATGCTGCTGATCTTCCCGATCGGCAACTTAACTGCGAAGTTACTGGGTTGGAACCCAATCAACCGTGCTACCGGATTTTAATTGTGGACGATCGCGAAGACAACCGCCAACTTTTAGTCAAAATGCTTTCTCCTTTAGGTTTCGGGGTGGAACAAGCCACCAACGGCCAGGAAGCAATAGAAATGTGGGAAAATTGGCATCCGCACTTAATTTTGATGGATGTGCGAATGCCAGTGATGGACGGCTACGAAGCTACTAAACAAATTAAGGCTAGAATCAAGCAGAGAGAGCAAGAGCAGCAAGGAAACGGGGAAATGAATATTTCCCATCCCGACTCCCCGATTCCGAAGATTATTGCTTTAACAGCTAGTACAATTGAAGGGAGGCAAGCGTTTGCTTTATTGGTGGGGTGCGACGATTTTATTAGCAAACCTTTCCGCAAAACAGATATATTTGATACCCTCACCAAACATTTGGGGGTGAAGTATCTCTACTCTAACTCAACCGACTCGATCTCAATAGGCGATCGAAATAATTTATCGCGATCGATCCCTAATGCTGCGCTTGCTTATTTACCTACACTTCCTGCTGAATGGATAGACAACATGAAGCAGGTAATCCTCAGTGCTGATTTTGACTTAATTGTCATGACAATCGACGAAATAAGGGAGCCTCATCCTGAATTTGCGGACATCCTCCAGGGTCATCTCGATAATTTTGATTACCAGAAAATTCTCAATTTAATGGCCGAGGCGGAGGCATCAGATAATGCAGATGAAGGCGGAACAAACTGAAAACTATCAAGCAAATATTTTAGTAGTTGACGATACGCCAGATAATCTGCGTTTGTTGATTAGAATTTTGCAAAAAAATGGCTATAAAGTTCGACCGGTTACTAATGGTTTTTCTGCCTTAGATGCTATTCAATCTAGCGCGCCAGATTTGATTTTACTCGATATTATGATGCCGGATATTGACGGGTACGAACTCTGTCAAAAACTGAAATCCCAACCGCAATTTAGGGAAATTCCCATCATTTTTCTCAGCGCGCTAGAAGAAGGAATAAATAAAGCAAAAGCTTTTGAAGTCGGCGGAGCCGATTATATCACAAAACCTTTTCAGGTGAAAGAAGTATTGGCGCGAGTGAGCAATCAACTTACTGTGCGTTCATTGCAACTGCAATTGCAAGAAAAAAATCAAAAATTGACCGCTCAAAATAGCCAGTTGCACCAGGAAATTGCTGAACGCCACCAGGTAGAAATGGAAACAAGATTGCTGCTGCAGGCTACTCAAGCTATTAGCAAATCTGAGGATTTTGACTCGGCTATAGATGTGATTTTAAGTTTAATTTGCAAAACTATTGAATGGAACCTAGGCGAAGCTTGGATTCCTTGCAGCGAGGGCTTTTTAAAATGCGCTACAGGCAGGTACGTCAGCGACGTGAGTTTTGCCCAATTCCGACAAACAAGTTGGCAGTTAACTTTTGCTCCCGGTGTGGGACTCCCTGGGAGGATTTGGCAGTCGCAGCAGTCTGAATGGATCGAGGATGTTTCTACTGCACCGGATCAAGTTTTTTTGCGCTCGGAAATTGCGGTGAATGTGGGATTGAAAGCGGCTTTTGGCTTGCCAATTTTGGCGGACAACCAAGTGTTAGCTATTTTGATTTTTTATCGCGAAAAAGTTCTGAAATGTCAGCCCCGCTTGTTGGAATTAGTGAGCGCGGTTGCTACGCAGCTCGGTTCGCTTATTCAGCGCAAACAAGCTGAGGCAGCCCTGAAATTGCAGCAAGAGCAAACAGAGAAATTGCTGCTGAATATTTTACCGAAACCTATTGCGGATCGCTTGCAAAAAGAGCAAAAGTTGATAGCGGATCATTTTGATGAGGTGAGCGTCTTGTTTGCTGATTTGGTGGGTTTTACAGAGTTTTCGGCTCGCAAAAGTCCGACGCAGTTGGTAGAGATTTTGAACGGGATTTTCTCGGAGTTCGATAGGTTGTCTGAATTGCACGGGTTGGAAAAGATTAAGACGATTGGGGATGCTTACATGGTGGTTGGGGGTTTGCCGACGCCGCGGGAAGATCACTCCTCGGCGATCGCACTTTTAGCTTTGGAGATGCAGGCAGCTTTGAGGAGGTTTAATGCCAAAATGGGAGAAAATTTTCAATTGAGGCTCGGAATTCACAGCGGTTCGGTGGTGGCGGGAATTATTGGGATTAGTAAATTTAGCTATGATTTGTGGGGGGATACTGTTAATGTTGCTTCACGCATGGAGTCTAACGGATTGCCTGGTAAAATTCAAGTGACGGCGGCGACTTACGAGCGTTTGAAAGATCAGTTTGTTTTGGAAGAACGGGGTCATATCCCGATAAAAGGTAAAGGAAGAATGCTGACTTACTGGTTAATTGAAGAAAAAAGTAAATCTTTGTGATTTTTAGATGTCAATTTCAATTAATATTTAAATTAGATTTAATTTGCACTTTCAGGAGGGCTAATCCTTTGCAAACAGTTGAAACAAAATCGCCGACAGCATTGAAAAAAGTCCTGGTTATTTTAATATCACTGCTAGCAGTAGCGGTACTGTCGATCGCTACTTTTATCGCTATACCCGGAGAAAAAACCATGTTTGCTGGAAAAAGACCTGCCAATATCGGCATTGTGTCAGGAAAACTCGCAGCGTGCCCGAGTTCCCCCAACTGCGTCAGCAGCTTCAGTCAAGATGCCGAACACAAAATTGAGCCTTTGGCATACACTTCGTCCCAGAGTGAAGCGATGGCAAAGCTCAAAGGGGCGATCGACTCCTATGGAAAAACTAAAATTATCACGGCAACTGATAATTACCTCTATGCGGAGTTCACCAGTGCTTTGATGGGGTTTGTTGATGACGTTGAATTTTTGGTAGATGATGGAGCAAAAGTGATCCACGTGCGATCGGCTTCGCGTCTGGGAGAGTCAGATTTGGGAGTTAACCGCAAACGGATTGAAACTATCAGAACTCAATTCAATCAACTCTGAACTGAAAATTTCTAGCTTTCCGCAAGCCCCTCTCCTGCAAGATGAGGGGCTTTGATATTGGTGTATTACTATGTAATGTTAATTTTTTACCACCTACTTAACAATTATTAACAGTAGGCACACCGCAAAGGAAAAGGAGTATCCAGCAGGGGGAGTAGGACACAGCAATGCCGTGTCCCTACGGTTGGCTTTGAGTTTTAATACTTGTTATAAGATTGACGATTGTATAGTTTTACAATCTTTAAAATAGCTGAGCGCGCTAGCACAGAAGAAGAGATGCCGTAGTATTCCTATAGTATTAAACCACCTAAATTATACACTTCTGACTTTAGGGAGAGGGAAGTTAGCGAATTAATTTCTACTATTAATTTAAGTAGAGCAAAGAGGAAAAAACACATGGCCCTTCAAAAATTAGCAGAATTTTATCCGAATTATCAGGAAGAAATCTTTGCGGGAGACGACATCAAGGGATTTGATGTTTATGCTGGCGACTCTGATGAAAAAGTAGGCACCGTTTATGACGCTTTGGTTGATGACACTGGCCGTTTCCGCTATCTGGTAATTGACACCGGTATTTGGATTTTTGGCAAAAAAGTATTGTTGCCAATCGGTTCGGCTCGCTTCGACTACGGCGCCCGTCGCGTCCACGCCACAGGCCTTCGCAACAAAGCTCAAGCAGAACAATTGCCGGCTTACAATGATTTAGAATCAGTAGATTACGATCGCGAAGAACAGGTAAGAGGCGTCTACCGCAATCAAGGAACTGCCGCTGCCAGCACTGCAACTCCTGCTAGCTACGATCGCAGCAACTACAGCTACGATATCGATCGCCCCCTCTACGAAACCAACGAACAGCAGCACCAAAATCTCAAGCTTTATGAAGAACGCTTGATTGCCAACAAACACCGCGCCAAGACAGGCGAAGTAGCAGTTGGCAAGCGCGTGGAAACTGAAACAGCGCGAGCTTCAGTACCCATTGAAAAAGAACGAGTTGTAATCGATCGAGTAACCCCGGTAGAAGCGGGTCGAGTAGTTTCAGTCGGTGAGGCTGACTTCCAATCAGGGGAAGTTGCACGCATGGAAGTCTACGAAGAAACGGCCGACATTCACAAGGAAGCTTTCGTCCGCGAAGAAGTCAACGTCAGAAAAGAAGTGGTTCGCACCACCGTTGAGGGCGAAGAAACCTTGCGTCGTGAAGAATTAGACGTTAAGACTGAGGGAACTGCGGTTGTAGATAATAAAAATCCAAAGATCTAAACCAACCGCAACAAATATTGCAGAGGAATTGCGCCTTAATGACATAATTCTGTCACCGCGCAGGTTTGATTGAATTGGTGGCGATCGCGCAATTCCTATGTGAGGGGCGGGGGGGTACAAAACTTGTCTAGTTTTGGCAAGGTTTATGCACTTTCCCCGCCTTTACCAATTTCCCCTTACCAATTCATAATAAAAATCCCTAAGCAGGAAAGTTTAAAAAATGAACGGTCAAGCATCAGCAGAAAAGATAGCAACTGCAAAATCAATAACCCGTCTCAACCGGGTGCCTGAAAAAGTCAGAACTAAGCTAAAAAGTTTTACCGTCAAAGACAACCAAGGTCACTTAGTAGGCAAAGTTAAAGATGTCTATTTTGATGCTAACGGTCAGTTAAACTTTGTGGTGGCAGGGCTAGGCAGCGAAAATCCCCGCATTTTTTTATTAAGTGTTAAGCTGCTAAAAAAAGTCGATTATCACCAAAAAGCGCTGTTTGTAACTATTAATTCTGAACACATCGCTCTGCTCCCGGTAGCTTCGGCAAATGGCGGGCATCCGTATTTAGACAATGCCTCTGAACCGGATAGTGAATTTAGCAACAGTGAGTCAACAAATCCCTCAAAAGTTATGTCAAATCTAACAGATGCCGATCTCACAAATGCAGATTTCGAGACAGATCAGGATGAGGAAAACTTCGATATTGTCGATCAAGAAGTAATTCGCCTGCTAGAAGAACGATTGGTGATCAATCGCAGCAAGCGCAAAGTCGGCGAAGTCATAGTGCGTAAAGAAATTGAAACTCGGATGGTACAAGTACCCATCCAATGGGAAAAGCTGATTGTCGAACAAGTCGGCGACGATCCGAAGGTGTTGGCAGAAATAGATTTAGGCCAGGGAAACATCACCGGTATAGATTTGACGGAGATTAAGACCGATCGCCAAGAACCGACAGTTAAGGCGGAATTTACCTCTGTGCAGAAAGCTAGCAAAATCTTAAATTCGATCGCCTCTCAACCGCGTCACGGTTGCGTCAAAGTCCGCCTAGAACTCGTTCTGGAAGACAAGCAACTTGAGGATACTTACCAAAAATGGATGACGGAACACCACTCAGAGAGTTAAAATATTCGTCCTTTTCCGTGTAGATTTTAGCTATTAGCGAGAAACTTAAATCTAACAGGGGACTGTGGCGACTCGTGCTGGGGAGAAAGTTCACCGCCATCTACTAAGATCGGGTTCGGTAAATTAACCGTAATTTTGGTAGGGGCGGGTTCACCAATATCTATAATATAAGCCGGAGATGCGTAAACCTGCCCCTACCGGGATATTGAAATTTTTAGCGATCGACCTCTAGACAAAATTGTACCGACTTGCGGTAAAATTGTGGTGGTCAAATTTAAAAGTATTTGAAAATGCCCAGCACAATCTCCGACATTAAAGTAAAAACGATCGCAGGCGAAGACAAGCAACTAGGAGAGTACGCTGGCCAGGTACTCTTGATAGTTAATGTAGCTTCCAAATGTGGCTATACACCTCAATACAAAGGACTCGAAGAATTAAGCCAGAAGTACAGCGCGGCTGGACTCCGTGTTTTAGGATTTCCCTGCAACGACTTCGGAGGTCAAGAACCCGGAAGTAATCCAGAAATCGTCAATTTCTGTACTACAAAATACGGCGTCACCTTTGAATTATTTGACAAAGTACGCGCTAAAGGTACTCAGCAGCACCCGCTGTACGCTAAGCTTACGAGTGCAGTCGATCCCAAGGGTGAGGTTTCCTGGAATTTTGAGAAATTCTTAGTTAGCAAACAGGGTGAAGTGGTGGCTAGATTCCGCAGCAGTGTGGGGCCCGATTCGCCCGAACTAATCGCTGCTATCGATCGAGAATTGGCCAAATAAAAAGTTCGGCAACTAAGCAGTGTACAGGATTTAACGGATTTAACGGATGGATGTTTAGGGAAGAGGGAAGAAATTAATAGGCTTTTTTTCTAATAAGTTGAAAGCTATTTTTTTTCTGCTCTTCCCCATTGTTTGCAAGCACTCAACCCTGAACGAATACCGATGATTGTATTTAATTGGAGAACGGTTTAATTTAATGGAAAATACATCGGGATTAGATTTAGTGGTAGGTTTACTTGCCTTCGCAATTCTGGCAGGTGGTCTGGCAATGCTATTTGTAGGCATGGCATCGTTTCCTAAAGAAAAATAACAATAGTAGGACTTACTCACAATTGTTGAGAAACCGGGTTTTTTTACGAAAAGACACGTTGTAGACCGCACCCAAGGTAAAAAACCCGGTTTCGGGGCCCCGATTAAGTCCTGACTACCAACTTAAAATGCTTATTTTACAGGACACCATCTGAATAAATCAAACTGCTTTCAATTTGAACATTCGCAATTGACAATCATGCAAACTACCGAAAACAACGTCAAAATTGCCCTCGCGCCTGGGAATTTGCGCCGCGTTCACCATATCGCTTTAAACGTGCGCGATATGACAGCTTCCCG
Source organism: Microcoleus sp. D2_18a_B4 (assembly GCF_036702475.1). Classification (NCBI taxonomy): domain Bacteria; kingdom Bacillati; phylum Cyanobacteriota; class Cyanophyceae; order Oscillatoriales; family Microcoleaceae; genus Microcoleus; species Microcoleus sp. D2_18a_B4. Next base: position 47,357 of record NZ_JAUBTL010000008.1, on the reverse strand, counting down.
CCACTTCTACGGTACAATTCTCGGCCTGCACGAACTAACAGGTGCAGAAATTCCCGCAACTTTAACAGAAATGGTAGCCGCTGGTAAAGTCGCTAATTTCGTTACCCCAGACGGTACTGTTATTGACTTATTTTGGCAGCCAGACTTGGAACCGCCAAACCCAGACCCGGAGAAAGCTTTTACCCGCGCCAACCACTTAGCCTTCGATATTGATCCGAATTTGTTCGATCGCGCTCTGGAAGTGCTAAAGTCAAATCAAATTGCGATCGATAGCGGCCCCGTCACTCGCGCTACAGGACGCGGCATTTACTTTTACGATCCTGATGGATTTATCATCGAAATCCGTTGTGATGCCGTTTAAACACTCGCTATCGGGTTCTCCGTAGTCCGTGTGCACCCTACATTTACTCTTTTGAGCGCGGTGATCCGTAAACATCCTACCTTGAGAGTTGTTTTATTTTCCGTCTTGGCTAATAGGTTGCTTCGGCCAAGTAAACCGAAAAGTTGCTCCCTCACCTTCAGCAGATTCTAGGGAAATACTGCCCCCTTGACCTTCGACAATTTTTTTCACCAGCGACAAACCAATCCCAGTATTTTCAACTTTATCGCGAGCTTCCAAGGTCTGAAAAATTACAAAAACTTTATCGTGATATTGAGGAGCAATCCCCGGCCCGTCATCCTCTACAGAAAACTCGTAAAAATCATCTAACTCTTTAACCGAGATTTTTACATGACCAGATTCAGCTCGGTTGTGCTTAATTGCGTTGCTAATTAAATTAGAAAAAACCTGCTGCAACAGCAATCTTTCTGTCACAAAATTTGGCATTCCCGGTTCAACTTTCACCTCAAATCCCGACGGCGGCGCCAACGAATCAATAATTTCTGCTAATAACTTCTCAACTTTTACCATTTCTGAAGGCACTTCAATGCGTCCGACGCGGGAATATTGCAGCAGTCCCTCAATCAAAGCTTCCATCCTGTGGACTCTGCCGCGTAGCAGGTTCATTTGGTGCAGAGTATCCTCTGTCATTGACTCGCTGAGGTCTTCTTCTATCCAACTGCTGAGATTTGCGATCGCCCTGAGCGGCGCTTTCAAATCGTGAGAAACTACATAAGCAAACTGGTCTAATTCTTGATTCCGCTTTTTCAAAACATTCGTCGTTTGAGCCAGATTTTGCGCCGTCAACCTCAATTCTTGAGCGCGCAACCGCAGCGATTCCTCAGCTTGTTTGCGTTCCCTAATATCTTCTACCACACTCATCAGAAATTGAGTGCCATTTTGTTCTCGCAGGAGCGAAACCGTCAAGTTGGCCCACACCAACTCTCCGTCTTTGCGGATGTAGCGCTTTTCCAGAGAGAAATTTTCAATTTCTGCTGCTAACAATTGGCGCAAAAGTTCCAGTTCGCTTGCCAAATCTGCAGGCAAAGTAATATCCTGAAATCTTTTCTCCACCAATTCTTGCCGGCTGTAGCCCAAAATTTCGCAAAGTTTTTGATTGACTAACAGAAACTTGCCTTCCACAGTCGCTTGAACCATGCCGACTGCCGCCTGCTCAAAAGTAGCGCGAAACCGCTGCGCGCTTTGGGCTAAAGCAATTTCTGAGCGTTTGCGATCGCTAATATCGTTGCTGATTTCCAAAATAGCCACCGGTTGATCTTGATCGTCGTACTGCAAAGTCCATCGGCTTGCCACCGTTATTTTTGTGCCGTCTTTCTTGGTTCGCACCAGTTCTCCTTGCCAAGAACCCTTCTCGAAAAATACTTTTTGAATTACCTCAAAAGGTTGGGTCCATTCTGTTTGTAAAAGCTTGTGAATATTTTTTCCTATTGCTTGCGACTTCCGCCACCCGTAGAGCCACTTCGCCCCCAAATTCCAATAAGAAATTGCCCCATTCAAGTCTAGTACCGCGATCGTATCATTTGCCAAATCCAGCATTTGCGCTTGCTTTCGCAGAGTTTCCTCGGCTTTTTTCCGTCCTCTGGCATCGCGGCAAATCGCAATAAACAAGTGTTGATTTGCCAGACGCATTTCGCTGACAGACAACTCCATCGGAAACTTCGTTCCGTCGTGTCGAATTCCAACTGTTTCTTGCTGGTAAGTCTTCAGCGTAGTATCGGGATGTAACACAAAATATTCGATCGAATAATCCCCCACACTGCTGTGCGGCAGCGGTTGAGCGATCAGCCGCCGCAGGTTAGATCCCCTTATTCGATGGGCTTTCTGACCAAAAATGTTTTCTGCTGCCCTATTAAAAGACTCAATATTTCCCTGTGCGTCCAAAGTAATAATACCGTCAGCCGCATTGTCTACCACAGCTTGAATGCGACTTTTACTTTCTTCCAAGCCAGCTTCCCGCTTCCTCAATTCCTTCTCTAAACTATCAAATAAATACCAGGAAGCCCCTGCACCCAAACAGCCGGAAAGCAAACCCGCAACTTGCACAAAATTAATGAAATCTACCAACTCCCCTAGTTGCCGATCTAGACTTTTCTGGTAGGCTTCGCCGGCATCAGAAAAAGCATTAATTTGTGTACGCAGCTTATCCATTTTCAATTTGCCTTGAGCAAACACCTGAATTCTTTCCGGCGACTGCATCCTTCTTGCCGAACTGTCCAGCTTATTCAAAGTGTTTTGCAAGAAATTTATTTGCTGTTCGGTACTTTTTTTAATTTCTTCAAATCGCTGAGGTTGCAGTTTGCTTTCTTGAACCAATACCTTGAGTTTAGCCAGCAGCGGAGGCAAACTCTTCTTTGCTTCTAAGTAGGGTAATAGAAATTCGCGGCGCTGCGTCAACCCATAACCCCTAATGCTCGTTTCCGCATCCACCACCAGGGTTATCAACCGGTGAGTTTCCTGAAGTATTGCCTTATTAGTATCTGCTCGCTTTCTTATCTGTATGGCACTATCCCGGAGGCCGGCAATTGCTAGCAGCGAAACAAACAGAAAAACCAGGGGGATAGCAATGATGACTGTTCCCTGCTGGCGAATTGGTCGGTCTGTCCATACAAAGTGGAGGCAGCGATCGAGCAAATACTTCACGAATATTGAATGAGAAACTTTGCTGCCAGTATATCGCTTTTTGGCAGTTTAGGCTATGGATAAGTTCGTTTTTTTATTGAGCGATCGTGGGGGACTAACCGTGGAAACTAGATTAGACCCCTGCGATAGCTACCTGCTGACACTAACAGCAGATTTTTTGGCACGGTGTTTAAACGGAGGCAAGGAGAAAGAAAGGACTTTTTTCGACACCGAGACAGCAGGCGAAGCAGAAAGGATCGTTTCTGCTTTACCTTCGTTTTCGGCTTCGGCTTCTGCTTTTAAACTAGAGTCTGTTTCGCAAGGGTTCTGAACAGTTGTAACTACAGTAGTCCACCTGCCTGTAGCCGGATCGCGATAACAAGTAAAAGGATTTATTTTGAGCGGTTGACTGCAAGGCTTAATCATGTAGATGCACTCCTTTGATTCTGAGAAATTGTGCATTGCTTTCAGCAGCAGTGCTATCTCGCCAGTAGAAGCAGTATGAAGGCAAAAAGCAGAATTCTGTTTCTGCGTCCAGAGACTTTTGAAACTTCCTGATTTCCTGTTAAATTTTGCCTTCTACTGGTTCGCGACCATAGCATTACTTTTACCAAATTGGCTTTCTGGAAGCAACCCCCCACCCCTTTAATTAGATTGAGGTGGGATTTGTAAATGCAGCGAGGCGCCCGATCGGGCCTGCAGGACAATTTTGAGATAATATAGGTATTCTAGGCTGAAAAAAAATGCTGCTGTGTGATCGAAAACAGAGGTCGATCGCGATCGGTGTCACAATTAAAAAGGGAATGGGTAATTGGTAATGGTTAATTGGTAATGGAGGAATTGGTAATGGGGGAATTATTCCATCTTTTGCCATCCGTTAAATCCCTTAAATCCCCAACATAATTACTGGCAAAACCCCCACCCGTTAAATCCCTTAAATCCCCTACATTGCTAGGGAGCCGCTCATATTTGTAAAAACACTTCTTCTGGCTCCTGACTTCTTCCTTCTGGATCTTTTCTCCTGACTCCTGACTCCTAACTCCTATTTTGGGCTTGGCTGCTTTCATTGAGATGCTCCCCATTGCTAGTTGCCCAACTTGCTTCTAACTAATATCAACTTTTGCCTTTAAATGAACAGTAAAAGTAGATCCCACATCCAACTCACTCTCAACAGTGATATCGCCGCCCATCATCTGGCAAAACAAGCGACTAATGGCCAATCCTAAACCAGTGCCGCCGTACTTGCGAGTAGTCGAAGCGTCCCCTTGAATAAAAGGTTGAAACAAACCCTGCTGCTGTTCGGCCGACATTCCAATCCCCGTATCAGATACCTGCAAATAAACCCAATCGCTGTCACCTGCTGGTTCGCGAGTCGCGCTCAACAGCACGGTTCCACCTTCGGTAAACTTCAGGGCATTCGAGAGCAAATTGAACAGAATTTGCCGGACTTTAGTCAAATCTGCATACATCACTCCCAAAGTCTCAGAGCAAGAAACTTGCAATTGATTGTGATTTTTTTCGACCAAAGGGTGCAAAGTTGCAACGACTTCTTCTATTAAATTACAGAGGTCAAATTTTTCTAAATAAAGCTCCATGCGACCGGCTTCTATCTTAGAAAGGTCGAGAATATCGTTAATTAAAGTCAGCAAGTGTTTGCCGGCGCTATAAATTTTTTGGGTATCGGGAATGATCTCTTCGAGTCCCGATTCCCGTGCTTCTTCTTGTAGCATTTCGCTGTAACCGATAATCGCGTTGAGCGGTGTCCGCAGCTCGTGGCTCATATTGGCTAAAAAAGTGCTTTTAGCTCTCGAAGCTGCTTCAGCTTTGTGTAAGGCTTCTTGCAAGGCTATTTCGGCTCTTTTGCGCTCGGCAATTTCGATGCGGAGCAGTTTATTGGCGGTGGTGAGTTGAGCGGTGCGCTGATCGACGGTCATTTCTAGCTGCGCTTTGGCTTTGGAGAGTGCTTCCTGAGCCCGCTGGCGCTCAAATCCTTCGATCGCCAGCGCTACCAAATTTGCCAAAGAATCGGCGAAGGTGCGTTCCTCCAGAGCCCATTGGCGGGGCGCGCCGATATGTTCGAGAGAGAGGATGCCCACGATCTGCCCACCGAGCCTAATTGCTACATTTAATATGGATGAATTGGGCTTGCTGGCATTTGGCAGCACAGCGGAATGTTCGGCTAGCGAAGATGAGTGGGACAAATTTGTTTGTAGAGAGTTTTGAGTCTTTGTCGTAGGTTCTAAACCATTCTCCGATCGCAAATTTTCGCCCGGTGCGTCGCCTTCAACATCTAAAATTGAAAAATTAAAATCGCTTGCCGATATGCACTCCCGGCTCAAATGATTCTCCTGGGTGCGATCGTACAAGTCGAGACAAACTAATTTCAGGTTGGGCATTTTAAACTTAGAATGATTCACCCCCTCGTGCTGCTCTGAGGCAGCGGCCTCTGTATCGAGTGGCTCTGTTTGGTTGTGGGCGAGCACTCTCTCCGTAAAATTTAGCTGGGGATCGTTCGGGTAGCGAGTTCCAAATCTTCCGTGGTTGTAAAGCCAGACGCTGACTTTTTCCACATCCAAAGTGCGGGCTGCAGCCTCGGTAATTTCGCGAATTCCCACATTCAGCGCACCGCTGTTGAGAGTCCTCTGTCTACCTAGCTGCAACAAAGCCAAACTCTGGCGGCGGAGCCGCTTTTCGCTCTCTTGCAGGGTTTGTTCTGCTTCCTTGCGCTGGGTGAGGTCGTACAAGGCGCACAATGCTGTCGGCTCGCCGTTAAACACCAGCGACTGAACCGAGATCATCGCCCAGAAAGCTGTGCCGTCTGATTTTTTGCAGTGGATTTCGTAGTTTTGGAGGTATCCGTCCTTAGCAAGTGCCTCAAGTACCTTTGGGCGATCGGCGGGGTTGAAGTAAAAGTCTGGAGTGCTGCAGCCGATCAATTTTTCTAGGGGTATGTTCAGCAGAGAAGCCAATTGAGCGTTCGCATACAGAATTAAGCCGTCACAGAGGCGAGAAACTAATATCGGCACGGGAGTTGCCGAGGCGATCGCCCGAAACTGCTCTTCGCTTGAACGCAGCGCCAACTGAGCTTTGCTCAGCAAGTGAGCTTCCATCGTATCTGAATGTTCGGTGGTAGTCTCCAGCAAAAGTTCTAGGTCAACCTTTTCGCGCTTCAAGTTTTCAAGTTCCGCACTCAGCCGCTGAACGTCGAAAAGTAGCTGTTCTGTCGATGGTTCTTCCTGCATAGCAATTGAAAATTGGTAATTTTTAGTCGGTTCTGAAGTTTTTTATGGTTTTGTGCTAGTTTAACTATGACTTATTCCGATTAACTTCAGCCACCCTGATCCTGGTTCGCGGACTTAGCCGGGGATTTATCTTTACCTTTTTCCCTATTATTCCAATTCTAATTGCAAGGAAGGCATCAGCCGCCGCAAGTTTTTCAGGGATTTTATCTGCCAGGGGATCTGTTTAGAACCTTTGATGGCGATTTGAATATTTTTTTGCTGACGCACTTTGATCACAAATTTTGAGACAATATTAATTCCCGAACTATTTAAAAATTCTAGCTTTCGCAAGTCTAGAGTCACCGTGTTTGGGCAGGAGTCAGCCACTTCGTTGAGCAGATCGACGATCGGTGCGTATTCTTCCACCTGGCTGAGTCGGAACGAGCCGCTACAGGTGACAGTTTGCGTAGCGCGATCGTACTGGATCGTGTAATCTTTGGTCTGAATCTCCATACTTTTGTCAGTTGCCGATTTTGAGTGGTAAAGGGGCTTTGCCTGCGTGAGCGAGGATTGAGCTTCAGGCTAGCACGATCAAAATTCAGCCGAAGGCCTTTGCGTGTGTAACTTTTATTACATATACTGCCAACTGTACCATTGTCGCAGGGCAGTTATGAGTTATTTTAGGATTTATCAGTTGTATCAGTGGTGATACCAGTTGGAAAAAAGAATGCAACTGTTGACTAGCTCTCAACCCTGGTAGTCATCAGTCATTGCCAATCTAACATTTCCAATCTCAAATCTCAAATTGTATGAGTTGTGGGGGTTGACGAGACCAACTTTGGCTGAAGTGCCGACCTATCAATTCGATTTTTTTTCTCGATTTGGTATTGACAAAATCACCAAAATGTGAGACATATTTCACATCTGACACTGAAGTGAAGGGGAGAATATTTAATGGCAATTTCAGGAATTACAGAAAAGCTTTTGGCGGCTAAAAAAGCTAAGGGAATTAGTTTTGCAGATTTGGAAAAAGTTTTGGGGCGCGACGAAGTTTGGATTGCTGCGGTTATTTACCGTCAAGCTACCGCATCAGCAGATGAAGCCGAGAAAATTATCTCGGCTTTGGGACTAGATAGCGAGACGGCTGCGGTTCTCTGTGAACCTCCGTTAAAAGGTTCTTTGGAGGCCTCGGTTCCGGTTGACCCGCTGATTTATCGTTTCTATGAAATTATGCAGGTTTACGGGATGCCACTCAAAGCAGTGATTCACGAAAAATTTGGTGACGGGATTATGAGCGCGATCGACTTTACTATGGATGTCGAGAAAGAAGCAGACCCAAAAGGCGATCGAGTGAAAATAATTATGTCGGGAAAATTTTTGGAATACAAAAAATGGTAAGCCAGTGCTGCTTTACCTTCAAGAATTAAAAATTCAAAATTTGGTCGAATGACTAAGGACTAATGACTAAAGCCTCAAAAGTGTTAACTTAGAAACAGAGATCGCGAAGCTTGACTGGCTTGGGTGTCCGATCGGGAAACCCTTCTAGGGCACAGCTAAGGTCACTCCCGCGGCAACTTCCCCAGTCGAAACAAGCAACCGCAACCGTAAATTAAGAGGCAAATATGTCAAAATATGACTCCCATCTGAGATGCTCCTTTTGCGGCAAGTCGCAAGAGTACGTCCGCAAGTTAATAGCTGGGCCCGGCGTCTACATTTGCGATGAATGCGTGGAACTGTGCAATGAAATTTTAGAGGAGGAGTTCTTTGACTCCAGTAAAACAATTGGTCAACAGATTCCCCAATCAGAGGTGCGAGAGTCTCAGGGACAAGGAACGCGGCGCCCGGGTCGATCGAACAAATCGAAAATTGTTTTAGCTCAAATTCCGAAACCAACAGAGATTAAGCAGCATTTAGACAACCACGTCATCGGCCAGCATTCAGCAAAAAAAGTCCTTTCTGTAGCAGTTTATAACCACTACAAGCGCTTGAGCGTTGACCAAGCTAAAGATAGCGACAAGTCTTCCCCTGACAGCGATGTAGAACTGCAAAAATCAAACATCCTGCTAGTCGGGCCCACAGGTTGTGGCAAAACTTTGTTAGCGCAAAGTTTGGCGCAAATGCTCGAAGTTCCGTTTGCGGTAGCGGATGCGACGACACTGACAGAAGCTGGATATGTCGGCGACGATGTAGAAAATATCTTGCTGCGGTTGTTGCAAATGTCCGATTTTGATGTCGAATCGGCGCAGCGGGGCATTATTTATATTGATGAAATTGACAAGATTGCTCGCAAAAGCGAAAACACTTCGATCACTAGAGATGTATCGGGAGAAGGAGTGCAGCAAGCGCTGCTAAAAATGTTGGAAGGAACAGTGGTTAACGTGCCCCCGCAAGGTGGCCGCAAACATCCTTACCAAGATTTTATTCAAGTTGACACTAGCAAAATTCTATTTATTTGTGGCGGTGCTTTTGTCGGTTTGGAAAAAATAGTTGAACAGCGTTTAGGTAAAAAATCCTTGGGCTTTATTCAGCCAACAGAAAGCGACAGCAACTCAACTTTGCCGGCGAAGGATAAGCGGGCCGCTGATATTTTGCAGCAGGTACAGCCGGACGATTTAGTCAAGTTTGGTTTGATTCCTGAGTTTGTCGGGCGGATACCGGTGGTGACGGTGATTTCGCCGCTGGATGAAGCAGCTTTGATGCAGATATTGACTGAGCCCCGGAATGCGCTGGTGAAGCAGTATCAAAAGCTGTTGAAGATGGACAGCGTGGAATTGGAATTCCAGCCGGAAGCGCTACGGGCGATCGCCCAGGAGGCCTATCGACGCAAAACCGGTGCGAGAGCTCTCCGCAGCATTTTAGAAGAGTTAATGCTGGATGTGATGTACGAGTTGCCTTCTCGCAAGGATGTGGCTAACTGTATGATTACTCCTGAAATGGTCGAGAAGCGATCGACTGCTGAATTGCTGTGGCATCCCGCATGGCACAAACAGCACGAAACTGCATAATTTATAGTTTGTAGGGTGCTTGTGGCGCACCCTACAAGCTTGGCAAATTAACTTTATGACAGTTAAAAAAATGTCAGTCAATGTAGCTAAAGCCCGTAAAAAATCGAGATTTCCAGTATCCAGTTTGCTGCCGAGGATTGCAATTTACAGCGCGGTTGTGGCTGGCATCATCGCGTTATTTTACGATTTCAAACTCAATACGATCGACCTGCCCTCGTCCCTGTCAAGGGATAAGGAATTTTATTCTGAACCCCTACGAGATATTTCAGGCATCAATATAGGGCAGCAATTATACTATAGAACCTACGGTCAATTTAGCGATTCCATTGCAAAAATATTCCGTGGGGCATTTAAAGAACAGACCAAGAACTATAATTACACGATCGTCTCATCAATGGGCCCGGTTCAAACTTTGCACAATCACCGCGAACCAGCACAATTTGAAAGCGCGATCGCGATCGCCAAATCTACTGATAGGAACCTCGGGAAATCCTACACGGGCGCAGTATTTGCTTACAAAGAAAAGGGTAGCAATCTAATAAAAACTATTAGTGCTATATGCGAGAGCGATCGGGAGAACGCAAGTTATGCAGAAACTTGGAATCCGCCAACTTTTGACGGCAAAAAAATTCACTGCCAGCCCGGAACAAGGTTAGTGCCAAGTTAAGTGCGAGCCCGAACGTTAAGGTAAGACCTTGAAACTATTTTGCGTCACTTTTTGACCGTCTAAGTAAAATTGAAACTGCCAATTGCCAGGTTTGTCATCTTGTTTAAAATTGTACCAGCACCAAGTATTTAATCGATCGCCCGTCGTTTTTAAATAAGATTGACTCTGGGCTGCGAATAGTCCTTGAGGGTTGACAACCTTACAATGACTTCTATATTCTCCTTCTGGCAAGTTAGCAGCACTTACAGCAAAATAGACTTTTTTGTTTTGCTTCAAAGACCAAAAATATCGAGTTTTTGTCGATTCTAGTTCGTCAGTTAACATCACTTGAGTCTGAGGATTTAACTTTTCTGCGGTGATTACTGGTTTGAGATAGACAAATTTCCAGAGCAAAGGAATAAAAATAGCAGCAATTGCTGTTAATAATCCGACTGATATCAGTGCGAGTTTTGACTTGTTACGCTGCTGAACTACCTCTAGGGGAATCAAAGCATTGAGGGCAGCATCCGCCGAAGGATAGCGGTGTTTGAAATTAGGTTCCACCATTTTTTGCAGCCAGTCAAGAAACTCTGGAGTTAGCTGCGGCAAGCGATGTTTAAAATTAATCCGCCCGGTATCGTCCATCAAACTGCCAACTTCGGTAGAATTGATGCCGATTAGCAAGCAAATTAGCGTCGCGCCGAGACTGTATAAATCCGATGCAACAGTTAGCTGCCGATTGAACATTTGTTCTGGCGGCATAAAGCCCAAAGTGCCTTTAACAACGCTGCTGGCGGCCACTTCTCCCCCGCCGATTCTAGCAAATCCGAAATCGACAAGGCTGACATTCATCCGGTCATTTACTAAAATATTTTCGGGTTTTAAATCTCTGTGGATGACTGGCGGAACCCGATTTTGCAGGTATTTGAGTATTTCTAAAACAGAGATAGCAATTTGCTTGATTTGTTCGGGCTTCCAGCGGTGAGAATTTGCCAAGGAAGGGGCATTTTTGTATTCTTGCACCATGCAGAAACCCGATGCAGTTGGGAAGGAATCTAAATAGCGGGGAATGCTAGGATAGTCGAGTTCTCGCAAAATCTGAATTTCTTGTTCGCAAGCTTGATATTGATCCCAATTAGCGCCTGTTTGGGCAAATTGAAATTGTTTGACGACGACGGAACGTTTGGTATTAATTTCGGTAGCGAGATAAGTAACTCTACCGCCAGTGCGATTGTGTCCGAGTTCGCGGGTTATTTGATAGCCGTAGTTGGAAAAGTCAGGAAAAGCATTCATAGGTAAATAGTTGGTCGTTGATATAGCAATCCTAAATGAGTCGTAAAAAGATGTAGGGGTAGTGCCCCCGTGCCTACCCCGGCCTTATGGGGCAACCACGGGGGGTTTGCCCCTACAATAATTACACAAATGATTTAGGAGTGCTATAGTTAGTGGTTGAGAGTTGTGATAGTTAATAGCGAGGTTTTTAAGAGTTGGATTTAAAGCGAACTCTCGAAACAATCCGCCAACAACAGGCAGGAATGCAGACTCTTAATGTTTGGTAAGGTTTTTAGTGAGGACTTCAGTCATTGAGGTTGAAAGTCCTTGCTGCGAACAAGTTTTTACGGTTTAATTAAATTTGGTAGGGATTTGCGATAGTTGGCAAGCATTCTTTTTGGTTTAAAAACGAGCGAGTCAATTAACGGAATTCCAGTGACGGCTAGAGATGTTATTATCGTTCCTCCTACAACTAATATTTCTCTGGGTTCAACCCCTGCTAAGTGAGATTTTAACTTTAAAAAGTTTATAAATGCTACTGACAAACTCATACAAAATCCGGCAGTAAGAAAAGCTCTTTTGGTAGCATCTACTTCAAAAATTTGTCTGGCTATCTGCTGGTTCATCAGCTTATTAAATACCGAAGTGACTATCTTGTAAATCAGGGATGCCAGCGCTAGAATCAAGACGACGCTAAAGCTATTAGCATACAAGGAAAATGATAAAAGCAGCATAATAACTGCTACTATCGTAACATTTCCGATCGTAACATTCGTAATTCTTCCTCCTAGTATTAAGGCTCCAAGTAAAGTTGCTGCGAGCGAAACCAGCACTGACCCAGCATACACAAAACTCATTAATTTATAATCGACCGTACCCTTCGCGACATCAAAAACAATACTGGTTAATATGCTGCTAATAACATTAGCAAATATCAATCCTATTAACCCTCCACCTAAAGCTAGAAACCAATTAAAATCATATTTGTTTGATTGGGCTGTAATAGCGATTTCGGCGACTAAAAATCCCAATAAGCCACTCGTAAGACTGATGGGAAGCATGATAGTAGTAGTCCCCGAATACAAAAAGATGTCAACCTGCGGATAGGGGAAAATAGAATCAATTGAGGAAAATATCCAAACTGTTCCCAGCAAACAGCGCATAAAAGTTGCTAAGATCAAACACCAGCTAAAAGTCAGCATGAATACCGACAAAAAATTAGTTTTTTGCGGTACGGGCAGCGGGGCTGTTGTAGCTTGCAATTCTATTGTATGAGTTTCGGGCAGCGGGGCTGTTGTAGCTTGCAATTCTATTGTATGAGTTTCGGGTTCAGAATTTGCGCGCAAGATGATTTGGCGGTTGTAAGTTTGACTTTCCAGCAATTTGCTCGTATCGACGGCGATTGTGCACTCGATATTATTGCTTTCAAATGCCTGCGGTTCAAAGGAGATCCAAGAGTGGTCGTAGGGCGTGTGGGGCGGATCGTTCGGATGCGGCGCGACTTCCCACCTGCCACAAAGTATTGTATCGGGAATTGGGTTACTAATGGCAATCGTCCCTGTTAAGATTTTTCCATATTCTGTGGCGGTGAATTGAATGCGATCGCGCTCAATTCTCACTTTCGGCAAGCTGCTGACATCCAAAGATTTCAAAACGGCCAAAGCATCCGCAGCCGACTTGTATCTATCTTGAATTCTCGGCGCTACCATTGTTTCTAACCAATTCATCCAACCTTGCTGCAATGGCGGTACTAAATGCCGGAAATGAATGCCATAATTGGCATCAACTAAATTACCGACATCCGCCGATTTCGTACCAGTTAACAAGCAAATCAGCGTTATCCCCAAGCCGTAAAGGTCGGATGCTTTTGTTAATTTTCGGTTGAACATTTGTTCGGGTGGCATGAATCCCATCGTGCCTTTGACGACGCTGCTAGCGGCGATATTTCCACCTCCTAGCCGAGCAAAACCGAAGTCTACTAAATAAACATTGAGTTCGTCATCTATTAACAAGTTTTCTGGCTTAATGTCGCGGTGAATTATCGGCGGTTTCTGAGCTTGCAGGTCAACTAAAATCTCTAAAGTTGCGATCGCAATTTGCTTGATATCCGGCGGCGAAAAAGTCCGCGCGACAGCAGATTCGGCATTTTTGTATTCCTGCACCATGCAGAAACCGCTGTCAGTTTGAAAAGAATCGAGATAGCGGGGAATGCCCGGAAAATCCAGATTTTGCAGCACTTTGATTTCCTGTTCGTAAGCTTCGTATTCTGTCCAGCTAGCACCTAATTGAGCGAATTGAAATTGCTTAATTACAACGGATTTTTTTGTGTTAATTTTTGCTGCGAGATAGGTGACGCGGCCTCCCAAACTGTTGTATCCGAGTTCGCGACTTACTTGATAGCCATGTTGGGAAAAGTCAGGAAAAGCGTTCATAGGTAATTACTATGGTTGGTAGTAAGGACTTTAGTCCTTAAGCCGTTATGTTATAAGGACTTTAGTCCTTACTGCGAACGAAACGATCGCTCCTACAAACATAACTTTTTTCCAAAAAGGCGGCAAGTGCGGTATGATATGATTTCGCGATCGGTTCTAGCGGGGAGCAGCCGTTAGAGGAAACGGGGAAAGTTCGGTGCAAGTCCGGCGCTGTCCCGCAACTGTAATGAAACCCTTGTGGTTTCTCAAGTCAGAATGCCCGCCGATATCTAACTCACTTTTGAACGCATCTGCGAGGTACGGATGATGGATGGAATTAATGCGGCTGTACGCACAAAGCACAGTCTATTTGTTTGCACTGCTTGCGCTAGTGTTTGGAAAAACGGCAAGCGCGAAGGTAAAAGCGGCGGTCAACAATTCATGGAAAATTTGTCGCAACTAGCTAAAGATTGGGAGTTTTCTGATAAATTTGAGATTCAAGAGGTTGAGTGCATGAGTGCTTGCAGTCACTCTTGTGCGGTGTCTTTTGCTGCTGTTGGAAAGTACACTTATCTGTTTGGTGATTTACCAGCAAATGAGTCGGAAAGCGTCGAGGCGGTACTCGAATGCGCGGGTCAATACTATGCTAAACCGGACGGTTTGTTGCCTTGGTCTGAGCGTCCTCAAGCTCTGAAAAAAGGTGTTTTAGCAAAGATTCCCCCACTACCAAATTAGATAGGTTTGTAGTAAGGATTTTATTTTTTCCCTTTCCTTCTAGTTCCCAGGCTCTGCCTGGTGACGCATACCCAGAGGCTCTGCCTCCTATTAAAAGCGCTCCTTTATTCCAGCGAGGCAGAGCCTCTAGATTAGCATTCCCAGGCAGAGCCTGGGAACGAGATATCCCATCACCCAATAAGCACAAAATTATCAATGCACAAAATTCCTGTTACTGTCATCACTGGTTTTCTCGGTAGCGGCAAAACTACCTTAATTCGCCACTTATTGCAAAATAATCAAGGTCGCCGCATTGCTGTTCTGGTTAACGAATTTGGCGAAATCGGTATTGATGGAGAACTGCTGCGCGATTGCCAAGTTTGCGACGAAGAAGAAAATGTCAGCAGCAATATTGTTGAACTGACAAATGGTTGTCTTTGCTGCACTGTTCAAGAGGAATTCTTGCCGACTATGCAGGAATTGTTGAAGCGCAGAGAACAAATTGATTGTATCTTAATTGAGACTTCGGGCCTCGCACTTCCTAAACCTTTGATTCAAGCTTTTCGCTGGCCGGAAATTCGCACGGGTGCTACTGTAGACGGTGTGGTTGCTGTTGTCGATTGCGAAGCCATTGCTAGCGGTACTTTTGTCGGTGATATCGATGCTTTGATGGCACAGCGGCAGGCTGATTCTAGTTTAGATCACGAAACTCCGATCGAGGAATTGTTTGAAGATCAGTTAGCCTGTGCCGATATGGTACTTTTAACGAAGGTCGATCGCGTAGATGCTGAAACTCACAAGAAAGTCCAAAGCTGGTTGCAACAAGAGTTGCGTCCTAGTGTGAAAATTGTGCCATGCAAAGGTGGCGAAATTAACCCTGATGTGCTAATGGGATTTAATGCGGCGGTTGAGGATGATTTGGAGTCTCGTCCGAGTCACCACGACACTGAGGAGGAACACGAACATGATGATGATATTAACTCGACTTTCTTTATTGCCGATCGCGAATTTGAACCTGAAGCTTTGGTGAAAAAACTGCAATCGTTGATGCAGCAGGAGGAAATCTATCGGATTAAAGGATTTGTGGCGGTTCCCAAGAAACCGATGAGGATGGTGTTGCAAGGTGTGGGTTCGCGCATAGAATATTTTTACGATCGTCCTTGGCAACCTTCGGAACTCCGCCAAACCAAATTAGTGCTGATTGGTCGAGAGTTAGAGCGCGATCGAATTGCAGCTATGATTAACAACTAATTGTCCTCTGAGAGGGGCGGGTTTATCGATATTTTGAATGGCAGCACATATTATTGGTAAAACTCGCCCCTACAAGCTCTCACGAACAATTTATTAACATTATTTAATATGTTGCTGCTGCCAGCAGGTCTGGTGTAGAATAGCGATAATGGTTATCATTGTACAACAATCGAGGTAAAGTATGGTGACTGCTGGGGCGATCGAATCAGTTCCTGTTACCGTTCTCACGGGCTATCTGGGTGCAGGCAAAACTACGCTACTGAACCGCATTTTAACAGAGGAACACGGCAAAAAAGTTGCAGTCATCGTCAACGAATTCGGCGAAGTAGGCATCGACAACCAACTGATAATTGATGCCGATGAAGAAATTTTTGAGATGAACAACGGCTGCATTTGCTGTACAGTCCGAGGAGATTTAATTCGGATTATCGGTAACTTAATGAAGCGGCGAGACAAATTTGACCACATAGTCATCGAAACCACAGGTTTAGCCGACCCCGCACCCGTAATTCAAACCTTTTTTGTAGACGAAGATATGCGGGACACATTACTGCTAGATGCAGTTGTCACGGTAGTTGATGCCAAGCACATCTGGCAGCACTGGGACGCAGAGGAAGCTCAAGAACAAATTGCATTCGCTGATGTAGTTTTGCTCAACAAAACTGATTTAGTGAGTGAGGAAGAATTGGCAGAATTAGAAAAACGAATTCGCGCCATGAATGCAATGGCAAAAATTCACCGTACTCACAATGCTGAATTACAAATGGATGCTTTGTTGGGCGTTAAAGCATTTGATTTGAACCGGGCATTAGAAATCGAACCAGACTTTTTGGGCGAAGACACTCACGAACACGACGAAACTGTTACCTCGGTAGCAATAGTCGAATCTGGTGCTATTGATGGCAACAAATTTAGCGATTGGATTGAGGAATTGTTGCGAACTCAAGGCACAAATATCTTTCGGACAAAAGGTATTTTGAATATGGCTGGAGAAAACAAGCGATTTGTTTTCCAAGGAGTACATATGGTGTTCGATGGCCGGGCGGATAGACCTTGGAAAGCCACCGAAACTCCGAAAAATGAGCTTGTATTCATCGGCCGCAACTTAAACGAAAATCAATTGCGAGAGGATTTTCGTAAATGTCTGGTTTAACTGACATCTTGAAGCATTTTTAATAAGCGTTTTAGGAACAGGCAAGATGCCTGTTCCACAAGATGAAAATTCATTTCTTGTGGAATGGAACAGGCAAGATGCCTGTTCCAC
>NZ_JAUBTL010000008.1:0-30454 GCF_036702475.1 Microcoleus sp. D2_18a_B4 | reverse complement strand
GGAACAGGCAAGATGCCTGTTCCACAAGATGAAAATTCATTTCTTGTGGAATGGAACAGGCAAGATGCCTGTTCCACAAAAGATGAAAATTCATCTTTTGTGGAATGGAACAGGCAAGATGCCTGTTCCACAAGATGAAAATTCATCTCTTGTGGGATGGAACAGGCAAGATGCCTGTTCCACAAGATGAAAATTCATCTCTTGTGGAACGGGCATCTTGCCCGTTCTTAAGAAGAGTACAACATCTCAGATTCAATAAATATGGGTAGCAAAAAGACAAATAAAAGTGAACTAACCCTGCAATTTCACGCTAAAGCCATGCTGTCTGACTACATAACTGCTGTTACTTGGTCGCCGGATGGCAAAACTTTAGCAGTCTGTTCTGCGGCGGGGGAAGTGATGCTGGCGAAAGTAGGGGCAGTTAATGAATTGTCCTTGCAAACGCTACAAAGTGCTACGGAGAAATCAGCCGATTGCTTGTCTTTTTCCCGCGACAGTCAATTTCTAGCTGCTGGCGGACAAGATGGAAAAGTGCGAATTTGGCGCGTTAATTCTGGGGAATTAATTGCTGATTTGGATAACCAGCGCGTCTGGGTTGATAAGTTAGCTTGGAGTCCCAACTGCAACCAGTTAGCTTTCAGTATGGGCCGCTACGTTCAAGTCTGGAATGCTGAGGATAATGTTGTTGAAGTAACGCTGAATTTCGAGTCATCATCTATTCTCGATTTAGCATGGCATCCTATGGTTCAATATCTGGCAGTTAGCGGCTATCAAGGTGTCAAAGTTTGGCATGGCGAAGACTGGGACGAAGACCCGGAAATTTTATCAGTACCCTCCGCAACAGGTGCAATTGCTTGGTCGCCACAAGGAGAATATTTAGCTTGTGGTAATATGGACAATACTCTGATTGTTAATGAATGGGGCAATTTTGAACCGTGGGTAATGCAGGGTTTTCCGGGGAAAGTTCGGCAGTTAGCTTGGTCGGATAAAACTAATTCCTTGGGTGCGCCTTTGTTAGCTGCTGCGAGTTCTGAAGGGATTTCAGTGTGGGAAAAACACGCTGATGAAAGTGTCGGTTGGGATTCTTGGGGGTTAGAAGTGCATGAAAAAGTTGTAAATGCGATCGCCTTTCAACCCAGCACATTTTTATTAGCTTCCGCATCGGCAGACGGTCAAGTTTGTTTGTGGGAGGAAGCAGAACAATTGCTGCAAATTCTAGAAGGTGCAGAGGGCGGTTTTTCCTGTCTCGCATGGCATCCCGAAGGCCAGTTTCTCGCCGCTGGCGGCTGTGGAGGCGAATTGCTGGTTTGGTCATAAATCTATGGGCGGTCAAGGGTTCGGGCGGCGCTAAGTTCGCATAAGCACCAGTTTGACCAAAACATAAACAATTGAAAACTTTAGGACTTACCCACGGGTATCCAGAAACCGGGTTTTTCGAGGGTCTACTTCGTTGCAGACTGCATCGAGTAAAAAACCCGGTTTCTAAGCGTCGAAGTGCGTCCAGGAGTTTTATCCTCTCTTTCTTGTCAAAATCCCTTGACTGGGACTGAACAGCAAAGCTACTAAAAATAACCCAAAAACAACTAATACAATTGCCGCACCAGAGGGCATATTCCAATAATAGCTGAGATACATACCAGTCACGCTAGCTGTAATCCCAATAATTGCTCCTAATCCCATCATTAAATGTAGCTCTTTTACCAACAAATACGCCGTCATTCCCGGCCCGATTAATAGCGAAATTACTAACAGCGCCCCCACAGTTTGCAAACTCGCAACAATCGTCAGCGTAATCGCCGAAATCATCCCCAAATAAATCCAGTTTACAGGCAAACCGCACGCTTGCGCTCCCTGCGGGTCAAAAGTATAGAATAGCAGTTCTTTATAAAATATTTTAACTGTCGCCAAAATTATCAAAGTTATGACAAAAGTCTGCTGCACGTCAGCAGGTGCAACTGATAAGATATTCCCAAACAAAAACCCGTCTAAATCTAATTTGGTTGTCCGCAATAGGCTAATCAGCGTGATGCTAATTGCTAAAAATGTAGACAAAATTAATGCCATAACTGCATCAATTTTTAGGCGCGATTGCGATTGTATCCAGGTCATTATTACCGCGCTGATAATTCCCGATATAAACGCGCCGATCGAAATATTGAAACCTAAAGAAAAAGCTACGGGCAATCCTGCTAATACTGAATGGGCAATCATGTCAACCATCATTCCCATTTGCTGTACAATTAAATAGGAGCCGACAACGGCGCAGAGAATTCCTAGCAAAATGCCGACGGCGATCGCATTTCGCATGAACTCGAATTGTAGCGGCTCAATTAGTAGGTTTAACATTGAATTAGGTCAATAATAGGATTTTTTTAACTACAATCAATTGCACAGGCGGGACGCCCGTGCCACAATCAATTAATTGCACAGGCGGGACGCCTGTACCACAATCAATTAATTGCACAGGCGGGACGCCCGTGCCACCATCAATTAATTGCACAGGCGGGACGCCCGTGCCACCATCAACTGCACAGGCGGGACGCCCGTGCCACAATCAATTAATTGCACAGGCGGGATGCCTGTGCCACAATTAATTGCACAGGCGGGATGCCTGTGCCACAATTAATTTTAAAGATAAATCTTTTTTTGCTTACGCTGACACTAAACTTAAATCGTATCCATAGGCTTTTTGAATATTGGCTGCAGTGAGAACTTCTCGGCAGGAACCAGTTGCAATTAACTGCTTGTTGAGCAATAATAAATTGTCGTACTGTTTTAAAGTTTCGCCTAAATCGTGGCTGATTACTAGCAATGTTTTATTTTCTGCTTTTAGTTCGGCAAAAATATCGAAAATAATCTCTTCTGTTGCTTTGTCGATCGCGTTAAAAGGTTCGTCGAAGAAGAATAAATCGGCTTGTTGGGCGATCGACCTTGCTAAGAAAATCCGCTGCTGTTGTCCGCCGGAAAGTTCGCCAATTTGCCGATCGCGCAAATCCCACATTCCCACCCGCAGCAAAGCAGCTTTTACCAATTCTTGCGACTGCTTCGAGGGGCTGCGAAACCAGCCAGTCTGGACAGTTCGCGCCATCATCACCGCATTCCACACCGTAATCGGATAATCCCAGTCAATTTGCGATCGCTGTGGCACATAAGCCACCCGCGATAACTGCTGCTTCAACAACCGCCCCTGATATTTCACCAAACCCCGACAGGCCGGGATCAATCCCAGCATCGCTTTCACCATCGTGCTTTTCCCCGCGCCGTTGGGGCCGAACACACCGGTTAATTGTCCGGGATCTAACTGGAAATTCACGCTGTTGATGGCCGAGATTCCTCGATAATTGACAGCTAAGTCTTGCACTTCTAACATAATCCGAGATTTTGAGAACGATTCTTGTTCGTAGCTACTAGAATAGGATAACTCGAAAAAGCAATAACGATTATCGTTCCAAAGGTGAAAATGTTAAAGAACTGGGCTGGAAAAAGCGGCAGATTGTGCGGTGCGGCTGTTTTGGCAATGGGCTGCGGACTGGTTGGGTGCAGTGGAGGGCAGAACGCCAGCAATCCGGTGTCAGAGAGTCCGGCCGCAACTCAAACTCAAGCCAGTCCCGCCGCCAACTTGCCAAAAGTCGTCGCCACGACTGGCGTTATCTGCAACCTAACTAGAGAAATCGCTCAAAGTTCGATCGACACCACCTGTCTAATCAAGCCGGGAGACGACCCCCACGCCTATCAAACCAAGCCGGAAGACCGCAAAGCGATTGAAACAGCAAATCTGATTTTCTACGGCGGCTACAACCACGAACCCAGCATCATTAAGTTAATTAAATCTAGCAGTAATTCCGCACCCAAAATCGCCGTACACGAACTCGCCGTTCCCAAACCGCTGATGGGCAAAGACGAGCACGAACACGGCGAAGAGAAAGCGGAAAATAAACCCCATGTAGAAGGCGAAAAAGTCCCTGACCCTCACGTTTGGCATAACCCTCAAAATGGCATCCGTATGGTAGAAATAATTCGGGATGAATTGAGCAAAGTTTCCCCCACCAATGCTCAACTTTTTACAAAAAATGCAGCAAGCTTAACAGATGAGTTGCAAAAAATAGATACTTGGATCAAAGCTCAAATTGCGACTATTCCCGCCCAAAAACGCAAGTTAGTAACCACTCACGATGCTCTGAGTTACTATGCCGATGCTTACGGTTTGGAGATTGCAGGAGCCTTGCAGGGGGTGACGACTGAAGAACAGCCCACCGCCGCAAGAATTGCCGAATTGTCGTCAGAAATTAAGAGCACAGGAGTGCCGACAATTTTTGCCGAAACTACAACTAATCCGAAGTTGATGGAGACTGTGGCGAGGGAGGCAAATGTCAAAATTTGGGACAAAGAACTTTACAGCGACGAGTTGGGCGGCCCCGGCACCGGTGCTGATACATATCAGGGAATGCTGAAAACTAATACTTGCGCGATTATTTCTGGCCTCGGTGGCAATTGTACTTCCTTTGCAGGAGAAACTGCACCAACTCCCAAACCATAGACTTTCTAAAGTTCGCCTACTAGCAACCACCTTATATTTCAAGAGGGTTCAGTTAAGCTTGATCCCCCCTAACCCCCCTTAAAAAGGGGGGAACAAGAACTTACTCAAAGTCAACCCCTACTCCCCAACAATCAGGGGGATTTAGGGGGATCTCGCCCGGAATAAATAGTTTTAACCCAAGCGTATTGCCTTACCTTTGCTGGGTACGCAGCAAAAAGCAGCGCTGGCAATCGCAGGGGTTTTCGATTGCAAACGCTGCGTTGGCTGCGATGACTTTAAGGTGAATGTGGCTCCTCGGTACTGGGGGGTTTTTGGCCAATTCCCAATTGTTTCTTAGAGGATTTTAAGTCTTTCCAAAGCATCTTAATATCTTTATAGGCTTTCTCAGCGCTAATTTTCCCCCCTGTTTCCAGCGAGCAAATATAAGTTATTTTTTGAGCAAACTCCTGCAAGTTGGCATTAAACGCCAAGTTTTCTGGCGTGAAATCACCGTAGTAGCGATTGCGAGGATGTAAAAAATCTTCCCGCTCTTTCATTGCCCCCTCCTAATTAAACTTTTGGTATTCAACTTTTGGTTCGGTCTCTGCTGTTAATAGCACTATTTGTACTCAGTATCGCGGCGCTAACTTGCTTCTATTGTATTGCGTAAGTAGCAATTGTGCTTTTTCGCTCTGTATTTAGTCTATTAATGCAGTCTTAACCTTAACTTAGCTTTATTTTAACTTTTCTTTAACCTAAAAGCAAAAAAATTGGGAAATGCGCGGTTCGCATCTCCCTTTAGATAGACTTTAGAGTGGGTGATTAACCTTTTCTGAAGCCGAATATTTATTTGTGGCACTCGCAGCCGGTGTGGCCGCAGCCTTGGCCGTTGGGGTGGCCGTCAGCGCAAGCACTGGAACAGTATGTTTTGCCGTCTTTTTCAATGGCTTCGCTGGGGCTGACCACGCACGAACATGAAGGACAGGCACATTTTGTTTGGGTGGCGGTAGTCATTTGAGCTTCTCCTGGTGGGGTTGTTTATCTCTACTAATATCTGAACACATATTCAGATATTAGTCAAGGGAATGTAAAAGTTTTGTTACAAAAGGTTTGTCGATCGCACTAAAATGAAAGTCAGAATTAAAACTAGCCGGGAAAAGATGTCACCCAACTTTGCTGTTAATGGAGCGATAAGTCAGCCTCACCAACAAAACGATACACCAATGTGCGATCGACCGCACTTGGTTGACAGTGTGCGGGCCGGGGACATCCAAACACAAGTTCTCAACACCGCCAAAGCGCAGCGGATGGCTGAGTTTTTCAGTCTTTTGGGAGATGCGAATCGCCTGCGGCTGCTGTCGGTTTTGGCAAAACAAGAACTGTGCGTGTGTGACTTAGCTGCGGCGTTGAGTATGAGTGAGTCAGCAGTATCGCACCAGTTGCGGGCATTGCGGGCGATGCGGTTGGTAAGTTACCGCAAGGTTGGGAGACAAGTTTTTTATAGTTTACTCGATCGCCACGTTTTTGAACTTTACCAAGCCGTCGCCGAACACTTAGACGAAACAGAATAAGCTTTTGGGCATCGGGCATGGGGCATGGGGCATGGGGCATTGGGCATTGGGCATTGGGCATCGGGCATGGGGCATGGGGCATGGGGCATTGGGCATTGGGCATTGGGCATCGGGCATGGGGCATTGGGCATTGGGCATGGGGCATTGGGCATTGGGCATTGGTAATGGATTTAAAATTCTGTAGGGGCGGGTTTTACCAATAATGTCGGCCTAATACCAATAATCTTGTAAACCCGCCCCCACCCAACTAGATATAGCGGTTCTCAAGCGTGGTGAGGTATGCCCTATGCCCTATGCCCTATGCCCTATGCCCATGAGTACCTCATCTTTCTGAGAAAGGCTATATCAATCTTGGACGGTGTGGCCCGTAGCAACAACCGCCTGTGTAATTGACTCTTCAGAAGCTTGAGCCTCAACCGTAACAGTCTTAGCTGCGACATCCACATTGACAGTAGCTTCGGAGTCAACAGTTTTGATGGCTTTGGTAATTGTATCACCGCAGCCAGAGCAGACGATCGAGGGAACGTTAAGTAGTATTGCCATAATTAAGCAAATTTTCGTAGATGACAGTATTATTTTTTATTTTAATCTAAATTGGTGAAACACGCGCTTTCGCCGATTCTGGCAGGGGTTTAAACTCCTGCCTCAAAGCTCAAGTCGCTTAAAACTGATATGTTGCACCATTCTCAATTAACCTTTTATGAACAGGCAAGATGCCTGTTCCACAAAAGATAAATTTTATTGTGGAACAGGCATCTTGCCTGTTGCTGACGCCTGTTCCACAAAAGATAAATTTTATCGTGGAACAGGCATCTTGCCTGTTGCTGACGCCTGTTCCACAAAAGATAAATTTTATTGTGGAACAGGCATCTTGCCTGTTGCTGACAATGGTGCAAGATATCGGTTA
Organism: Microcoleus sp. D2_18a_B4; assembly: GCF_036702475.1. Classification (NCBI taxonomy): domain Bacteria; kingdom Bacillati; phylum Cyanobacteriota; class Cyanophyceae; order Oscillatoriales; family Microcoleaceae; genus Microcoleus; species Microcoleus sp. D2_18a_B4. Next base: position 23,460 of record NZ_JAUBTL010000008.1, on the reverse strand, counting down.
AAACCGACTGTAGAGTTTGATGTTAAAAGTTATACATTATCTCCTACCAATATCACTTAAAACTTAATACCTCTGAAGGCACATTAATTTCAGGTATGCACCGGCCAACGGCGGCGGCTACAGGCCGCAAACTCGCGACTAAATCTACCATATCTGGTAAAGAAAGAGCTTGCCGCGCGTCAGAAACGGATTTTTCCGGTTGCGGGTGACATTCAATAATTAATCCGTCTGCACCGCAAGCAACCGCTGCTTTGGCTAGTGGTGCGACTAATTCTCGCTTGCCGACTGCGTGAGAAGGGTCTACGATTACTGGCAAATGAGTTAACTGTTTCAGCGCTACGACTGCACCTAAATCTAATACATTCCTGGTGTAATTGTCGAAGCTGCGGATGCCTCTTTCGCAGAGAACTACATGAGGATTTCCGTGACTGAGAATGTATTCGGCGGCCATCACAAATTCTTCGATTGTGGCTGACAAGCCGCGTTTTAGCAGGACTGGTTTTCCGGCTTGACCGATCGCCTTTAGTAACTCGAAGTTTTGCATATTCCGGCTGCCTAATTGCAGCATATCAGCATAGGTGACAACTGGCTCGATTTGGGCGATCGACATTACCTCTGTCACCACGGGCAAACCGTAACGCCGGCTGACATCGGCTAAAATTTCCAGTCCCTCAATTCCCATCCCTTGAAAAGCATAGGGAGATGTGCGGGGTTTGTAGACTCCGCCTCGCAAAGCTTGCACGGATGCGGCGGAGAGTTGGCGGGCGACTGTTTCCATTTGTGCAGAATTTTCGACGGTACAGGGGCCACCGATGATTAATAATTCTTGGCCGCCGACTGATACTGTTTCTGAGAGTTTGACAATTGTTTGGTGTTCGGGATGAGATTTGGTTACGAGTTTGGCTTCTAACATGAGGGAATTTTCCTGGGAATTTAAGTGGGTGGTTGACAATAAAAAACCCGGAACTTTTAGGGGTTCCGGGTTGGTGCGAAAAGACAGCGCGACAATTTACCCAGAACTCTTGTTGGGCCAAAAATAAAAGCTGTAGTACCAGTTACTGATTGACACTCCCCTGACTGAAGTCGAGAGGGGATTCTTAATTCAGCGACTGACCTTAAAATGTTCTGTCCTTGCGGCAATATTTAAACCTTTCAACCGTGGGGATACCACCAATTGAAGAGCCTAACTCAGAAACACCCCAGCGGGTCTATCTCCAAAAGCGTACTAGGATACTTACCTAGAGTTCGGGTATGCCCTACCCTACCTAACAATCTGAGCGTGAAAAAGTTTATTTGCTGGAATTGAAACCTACGTTTTCGGTTCCGGCTGTTTAGAGTGTTCTCGCCGCACTTTGTCCCCCGGTTTATGCCTAAAAGTGTGTCTCATATCCCGTTTCACGATGGCAAAGGAGTTTAACCTTGACTATTTCAATATACCATTTTGTCCTGCCTTGTCCGGGTTTTTAAGAAAGTTTTTTGAATTGAAAAGATTAGAGTTTGGATTCAGGCTGAGACTAAGACAGTAGGCAGGATAGCGATATGGAAACTTTGACTACAAGTAAAACTGTGTCCGTAAAAATCTATCTACCTGAAGAGACAAGAGCCAAGTTCAAAGCATCTTGTGCCATGCGTAGCCTCAGCATGAATGAGGTTCTGTTGGAGTACATCGAAACTTGGTTACAGGAAAACGAACCCGTTTTAGAGCCAAAGCCCCAGCGCGTCAAGACGATCGCCAAAACTGAGGAAACAGACTGATGACCAAGAATTTCTTGATGGTACCCGCCACGTGATTTATCCGTGGAATCAATCCAAAATCTCAAATCTCAAATCCTCAAGCCCCCAAATTTATCCGTGGGGTCAATCCAAAATCCCAAATCTAAAATCTAAAATCGAATGACCGATCGACTATATCGAATAAACGGCATCCTCGAACAAACCGCGAGGGACAAATGCTGAGAGATTCAGACAACCCAGAGAAATCTTGGGAGGATTTAGAAGCCGAACTGCTTCCTCACCGTCCTTTTTATGCCCCCGGCGAGACTGAAATTGAAAAAGACCTTTATGCTAAGCGACGATGTGCTCAGCATAAAATGAAGGCTGAAAAACGCCCCGATATTGCAGGCCGCTCTTATTACCGAAAAATTGGGTCTAAAGCCTCGTCCTTCGCTTGACGGCTTTTTCTTGATATTAAGGCTTCTAATAAGCTCCCTTAGAGCATCTGATTTCGATCTGCCGGGTGATTCGCAGTAAGATTCTAGCTTCTCAAACTCTTCATCAGTCAGCCTAAAAAATACGCTCTTTTTTATGGCAAAGTATATCGAGATGAGCTACAATAATAGCATGAAAACATTGAAGTTTAAGCTATATCAAAGCAAGCGGAATAGACACCTCAAGCGAAGTATCAATGCTGCCGGGGTGATCTACAACCATTGCATTGCACTCCATAAACGGTACTACCGGATGTGGGGAAAGCATTTGAATTGTGCAAAACTTCAATCGCATATTGCCAAACACAGAAAGCGTAAAGCGTTCTGGCAAACGGTCGGCTCTCAAGCTGTGCAGGATATCTGCCAACGAATCTCGATCGCCTACCAACTGTTTTTTAAGCATCACAAGAAAGGAGTTAGACCGCCCGGATTCAAGAAAGTTCGCCGATACAAATCGTTCACTCTCAAGCAAGCTGGCTACAAATTCTTAGGCGGCAATCGAATTAAGATTGGGAATCGCGTTTATCAGTATTGGAATTCCAGAGAGATAGAGGGGACGGTCAAGACGTTAACCATTAAACGCACGACATTAGGAGAGCTATTTATGGTTGTGGTCGTTGACAGCGTTGAAGGACCTGAAACCAAAGTCGAGACGAGTAGAATCGCTGGCTTTGATTTCGGCTTAAAAACGTTTCTCACCTGCTCAGATGGAACGAAAATCGAATCACCGCAATTTCTGAAACAGTCCCTCAACGCTATTAAGAAAGCAAATCGTCAGCATTCCAAAAAACGGAAAGGCTCAGCCAACCGGGAAAGAGCAAGACTCAATCTAGTTCGCAAACATGAAGCCGTAGTGAATCGTCGCTCTGATTGGTTCTGGAAATTGGCTCACGAACTAACTGATAAGTTCGATATGCTGTGCTTTGAGACGTTGAATCTAAAAGGAATGCAACGACTTTGGGGACGTAAAATCTCAGACCTTGCATTCGGCGAATTTCTCCAAATTCTCGAATGGGTTGCCAAGAAAAAAAATAAGCAGGTGATCTTGGTCGATCAGTGGTATCCATCCTCTAAGACTTGCAATCATTGTGGACACGTCCTAAAAAAGTTGGATTTGAATACGAGAGAATGGCGATGTCCGTCCTGTCAGAACGTGAACGACAGAGACGAGAATGCAGCTAAGAATATTTGTGCGGTTGGGGCATCAACCGTTAAGTTAGGCGATGTTAGACAGGCTATGCCTGCAATCGCTGTCTGAGCTTAGAATCCCCCGTGATAAGAGCCGGGGGAGTATGTCAATACTGCACGGAGACAAATAATGATGACTAACTCGAATTACCGACTGCTACCTGCTAGAGATGAGTATGTCCAAGTGTCTATCTATCTCAATCGGGTGCATTTGGACGGATATACGCCCGATCGCGCGATCGCACAATTGATCGAAATGGGTTATGCTCCTACTTTGCAATATCAGTGGAATCCCAAACGAAATGAGTTTGATTTATTTGCTCTGATTCACGATCGCCCGATCGCCGATTCACTGATGGATAAACAGGCTTGTGATGCTCTCTGGGCTGCTTTTAATCAATCTTCGCTTTACGTGATTGGTTGCGAGGCGGCGCAAAGTTCTAACTGGCTAGCGGCACGCAGCTTTAATGATCCGCGCCGTCACGCTACGCCGGAAGAAATCGAGCCTCTGGAAGCAAATGCTACGGCCGCTGCTTAATATTTTAGTCCTGAGCCCAACTGGCACAAAAAAGGTTTTTATACCAATTTAATGTGAAGTTGCACATATCTCGATCCCCCTAAATCCCCCTTAAGAAGGGGAGTAGGGGTTGACTTTGATCGGAATCTTGTCCCCCCCTTATTAAGGGGGGCTAGGGGGGATCGAGGGGCTAAGTAGTAAGGTGGAGTTCGATCGCTATTTTCGCCCCTTAATCAGGAATATGTCTCGTTTATAGGTTCGTTTCGATAGTCCTTAACGCCTCTTATTAAGGGGGGCATGAGTATTTAAAGTCCTCATCTATATCTCGTTTATAGCGCAGTTTAGATCCCCCCTAACCCCCCTTAATAAGGGGGGAACAAGAAGCACTCAAATTTCACCCGTGCTCCCCTTATTAAGGGGGGAACAAGAAGCACTCAAATTTAACCCGTGATCCCCTTATTAAGGGGGATGCGAGGGGGAACGATACTTTGATGCAAGGGAGATATATTGATTAATCCCAGCCGAAGTCTCGATCGCACAATTCGGCTAGTCTTTGGTTGTGCGATCGAAAATATGCTCTCAATTGGTCGTATACTGTGTCGCTGATGGGCGGATATTGGGTGGCGTTGTATTTTTCGTAGGTTTGTAGTTGGTGCGGCGGTAAGTCTAGAAATTCTAAGACGCTGTTGTATGTGCCGAAGGGATTGGTATATAAGTCTTCGCTTTTGAGGATTAAAAGTTGTGATTTGGGAAAAAGTTTCATCCAGGCTGGGAGTTGATCGGCGTATATGCCGCGGGTTAGATAACTGTGGTGTTGGTGTTCGTAACTGTAGTAGTTTGGGTTGGCTTGGAGTTTTTCTATTTCGCCTTTGAGTCTTTCGGGCTCGGAGGCGATCGCACTTTCTAATGATAGCGATTCGTAGCCTATTTTGATATAGTAATAATAGTGGGAGATTGCGCGTTCTACTGGGTTTCTCAGCAGGGCGATTATTGTAACTTTGGGACATAAATCATAAATTCGTTGCGGAACTTGGGGGTGACATATATAGTAGGGGCTGGCTTCTCCGGTTACTAGATTTTCGCCTGTTTGGGGCTGGGGAAATTGGGCATAGTACCAGTCTGGGCTTTTGGCGAAGTTGAAGTCGAAGTAATGGATTTCTTTTTGGGCTGCGGGGGCGATTTGGGGATGTTGGATTAGGTAATTGTACAGGGATGTTGTGCCGCCTTTTTGGGCACCGATGATGATGAAGTCGGGGGGTTTGGGGGGTTGTTTCATGGGTGGGGATGGTAGGTTGATATTTTGCACTTGTACTGACAGTGTTTCGGATTTGGCATTTGTACCGATAGTCCGCCGGGGGTTAAAACCCCCGTCTCATAGCGCAAGTCCTTTGAAAAGGACTGAAGATGTATTTATATATCTAATATCTTAATATTTGATTAGTCCTATGCAAGAGGACTTTAGCTATGAGACGGGGGTTAAAAACCCCCGGCGGGCTGGGGCGCAAGACGAAAATTCGATCGCACTTGGGGGCATTAGAGCAATTCGATCGCACTTTGACCCAAAACGGAAGTTCGATCGCCCAATTTAGATTTGATCCCGCTGACAGGCATAACCACTCGATCGACCGATCGTGATTGTAGATTCCGGTGGTTGAAAAGCGCTAGCAAGGCGAACACATCAACAAAGCCTGCCAGACAAGGGCTGGGAAATACATCGGATACGATCTGGATCACTGTTTTTGGGCGATCGAATTCACTCTCGGTCTGACCACTGACATTTCAATTTAACTAGATTAGAGTGGAGTAAGGAAGATATAATCCCTGCGGGGCAAATCTTTCGCTGAAAAATATATTATCGGCGGCGATTTTGGTTGCGGGTTTGTGGGTTTTATTTTTCAGCCAAGGTACAGATTTAAATTTGTGCAAGAGGCTGATATGCAAGTTGCAAAAAATGGGAACAATAAAGATGGGATTGTACTGTCGAGCAGTCACTACCAGCAATACCATCTCTGAAATTATTCAGGAAGGCGTCAATGTTTAAGAGCAAATTATCCAAAATTATCGTATCCCTGCTGCGGCGGATTGCTGGTGTTACCAGATCCGGGGCCAAGCGGCTGATGAGAGCAATGCTGCAAACCCTGATGGCTATGGGCCGGAGGGCGAGACTGCCGGTGGCGGGGTTTGTGCTGCCGACGGTGACGATGGTGTTGCTGGTAGTGATTTTGCTGACTGTGGCGATTACGCTGCGATCGTTCGATCGGGCGAATACGGCGCGTAACGTGCGTGTGAGCCAGCAGGTGCTGGCGGCGGCGACTCCGGCGCTCGATCGGGCAAAAGCGAAAATTCAGTATGCCTTATCCCCTCAAGGAAGCGGAACACTTGATACACCATCAGACTTGAGCGTTTACCTAGCGATGGATTCAGATCGCTTTAAATTTGGAGATGAGGAGGTTCTACAGATAAAGTTTGATATTGATAATAATGGAGTTCCTAATCCTCCCCCTCCAGATATAACTAACATCAATCAAAGCGAGAGGATAAATACCGCTTGGAGGTTCCCTGTAGATACTGACAACAATGGGAAATTTGATACCTACACTCTATACGGGATATATTTTCGCAGCCCACCTCGCGATCTGAACACAGGAGAGTTTAATAGAGCTAGAAAGGGTTTAGAAGCCAGAACCCCTCCTATGTCGGTATCTCAAGGTTCTACCAACGCGATCTGTAAGGCCGCAGCAGGTACTAGCGCTAGTTTGGTAGGCAGTACGGACTGGTACAAAGCAGAGGGCGTACTCAAAAAAAGCTTCTTTGTTTACACAGTGAACGTGCCGATAACTAATATTACTGGGCTCGATTCCACAAAATACGACATATTTAAAGGAACTCCAAGTTTCTCAGCTTTGGAGTACCAACAAGACCAAAAACGCATTCCACTACAAAATAATGCGGTGGTTTATGAAGATGATTTAGAAGTATCTCCCGGCCCGGCGCTGCGTCTAAACGGACGGATATTTACTAACAGTAATTTTATGGTAACCACCACGGGGGACGGGCCGGTGGCGTTCTATCTCGTTAGCAGCAGAGAATCGTGTTTCTACGACCTAGAAAATAGCAAAATAGTCGTTAGTGGTAATGTGGTTAACGGCTGGTCGGGAAGTAGTGGCAACACTGGCAAAGACATAGCAGTTCATCTATTTGGGAAAGAGGCTACCGATCCAGTCACCACAAAAGCAATTAAAGGGGGCGCCGACCAATCTGTAGCCTACAAAGATGGTGCTTTGGGGGTCATGTACAATAACAAGGCTTATTCCGATCGCATCGGTCTGTTAGTTTCCGAACAGGAAAAAAATGCCCCTGCTTCCGATCCCCAGGAAGTTAAAAATGCCATTGCCACACAAGTTCAAGAAGAAACCGACCCCACGGCTCCCAGCGCCGATCGTCAAAACGAGATTCGCCGAGAAAACCTGGAATCTTACTTTAGATTGCGGACACGGAAAGTGCCTTTTGCAGAAGTGCCGGCCACTGGAGACGCATTGGCTGGCTTTGTTAACCCTACAACAAAAGTGGTGACTACATCTCCCTTCGGCGGTACAGGGGAGGAACTGCGACCCGTGGATGCCTGGGTTATGCCTTTGGACACCAACACTAAACTCGATACAACAAGTGTCAGGCTCAAAGCCAACAGCCCGGAAAAGGTAGAGGAAGATAATAAAGAATCCGAGTTAGGCGATCGCATAGTCGTAGGGAACAATCTACCAGCACTAAGGTGGAGAACCGATTTGGACACTCCCAAATTTGTGGGTGAAGGTGAGGAAGGAAGAGACACATTAACGGGAGTTAATTGGCTCGATGGGGGGCAACGCTACCGAGAACCCCAAGTCAAGCAGTTCGCTGATGTAGGGGGAGCAGAGAGGGACGGCTTCTGGGAAAAGAGTGCAGCCCAAGCACCTAAAACAGCAGTTGATGGCATTGGCGGATTGCGGGTAATTACGGGTGCGGGTGTTTACGAGCGCACCAACTCTTTTCTGCCACCTCCCAAAGTCTTCAACCCTGCTGCTAACGCAGTATCGGAGTTCTACGACGACCCGGCAACTACTGCTGTAGAAAAGTTGCCCGTTGTTTGGCCCGACTCCATGCCGATGTCACCGGGCCCGAACTCTAAAGTTTATAACAATAATCCTGCTGGTACTATTGGCTGGGCTGATTTGACGGCTGCTACTTGGAACGCTTTGCCCACCAATGGAACTCCACCAGGAGGAGCAGCCAGTACCATAGACCCCAATACTCCTCAGTATGCTAAGGGTGACTTGCGAATGCGCGCAAGTGCGATCTATCACTACGCAGACAACACAAGCGATCAAGCTGCTAAATTAGCTGATACCCCGCTGGCTTGTGTCAGCAGCTATTACGATCCCAGCTACCGATACAGCAAAGGTGGAACTTTATTTGATTCCACTCTCAACCGTCCAGGTTTGCCATTGGGAAGCAACGCAAATGGTAAATCCAACAACGGCATCGTCTACGGCCCTCCTGCAGCCAGACCGGCCGGTGCAACTCTGACGCCAGCTCTCATGACTGATCCATCAACTCTCACTTCAGTAGGAACAACAGAGAATCGCTTAAATTATCAAGCCAGTATCGTTTTCCCGGACGGTAGGTTTGTCAACGAGAACTTAAGGAAGGCTTTGCAGAAGGCTGACGGGGAACGCAGCTTGTCGGAAAAAGCTGCGATCGACTCTACTCTTTGCTCTTTAGGAATTTTGGGCGGCCTTGCTCCCAACACGGCTTATCTCGACCACGGGACAATTCGGGAAGTTGCTTTTCTCAATCCTAGGGAAGTTAAGGCGATCGACAAGGACGACCCAGCTACAGCAGTGGACGAGACTTATAGCCTCAGCAGTCCTTTAATATCTTCCACGGGTAGTGGCTTGATGGCTTCCACTCAGAGCGCAAAGCTAACCGGACAATACGACAATCCCCTAGCCGAGAGGCAACCCCTCGAAATCCGGGTCACGCAATTAGATGTCGATAAGCTAAGGCAAAAAAATTCGATCGCCTACAAGCGAGTGCCCGTCATCAACACCCTTAACCCAGAGTATATGCTGCCTTACAGCGGCCTAATTTACGCCAGCCGTGATGATGCAGCACCCGATCGCAGCGATCGCACTCCGAATAGTCTTGGCACTGCCATTGATACAACCCGCAGCCAGCTAAGCAGCCCAACGGATTCTCGGCTAGACCCCAGCCGTCGCCCCCACGGAATTATGCTGATTAACGGATCTACCTTGGGTCGCCCGACAACTGTAAGCACGGTGACAGACGTACTGAAAGAGAAAGGTCTGCTGTTGACTTCTAACCTGCCGGTGTACATCCAAGGCGAATTTAACAAACACACAAAGAGGGAATTTACAGGGGCTTTTAGTTGGACTCCCAGCGATTTCTACGGCCGCCCGAGTGCCAACCTAGATCCCAATTTTGCTTGTCGCCTCGGCGATCCTCGATACCCTGGCAAATGCGCTGGCAGCGATAATTGGCGAGCGGCAACAGTGCTCTCGGATGCGATTACCCTACTCTCTGAGCCGGTGTCAGCTAATTTACAGGATGGCTTCCGGTACGGTGTCCGCAATCACGGAGATTTTGACCTGAGAAATAATGCAGGTACCGCGATCGTGGGCTATGACTTCGATGGGAATGGCACTCTAGGTAGTAATACAGTTAGTGAAGTTACCTTCGACTTTGACCTCAATGGCAATGGTAATAAGACCGAGACGACTGTTAAAGAGACGGATGTAACGGCTAAAGCCGCTCGCAGGATTAACGGTTTCGGTGCTAACAACTACGTCACTAACGGTTTGAGTAGCGGTGCTGCTTTTGACATTCTCAACCAAGAAAAGTTCGGGCAAAGCGCGGGGACTAGCGTTATACCAACAGACACAACCTACAGGACTACCACAGGTGCTGCTCCCAATAGTTCATACTTCAACAATTTCGTTACGCCAGTTCAGCGACGGGCTAATTTTCCAGAATATGTAATGGAAATCTGCCGGAAGTTGCCTGTTTCAGCTTGCGGGCCTAATGACTGGGTAGTTGGTATTGATGCTGCTCCTCTTGGGGAATTTAATGGTGAAATAGAACCGGCAAGCGCTGTCCCAGCAGGTACTGATCTGGCTAAAGTTTTATCAGGTACAACAGATAGACCAGCTATCGATCCAGCAGATAGCAGATATCCCCGTCGCGTAGCTTTTTTGCGAAACAGCTCAGGTGCTAACCAAAATAAGCTGGTACTGGATGGCACTATCCCTGTGGCACTGGGAATTAATAGTAGCAACCAGGTAGCTCACTACGCCACAGGAAATCCCGTCAATGTAACGATATCTAGTGGTGCGCTTAGTGTATCCACCACCGCTGGTCAGCCTGCGCCCAAACCCAACGCTCTTTGGTATGCGACCACCACCACTGCTAATCGAACAGGAGGAATGGACTATGGCAATGATAAACCTCTGTTTTACGCCAAATTACCAACAGTTAGTGGCGGAGTTCCTAATACAGTTGAGCAGCCACAGCTAAGACCTACTTTGCAGATTCAGGCAACAAATTCTCAGCCTGCGGGTGGTGGGGTCCCTGGAATAGGCACCAACGCCAACGAAATGCGATGGGTACAAAAGGCACGAACGACGGAGTTTAACCTCATAGTCGCCTCCAATGACGTTCCTTCTCGGGCTATCTCTGCCACCCTGGGCGACACCAATGGTGGTATGCAAAACTTACCGCGCTTTATGGAAAATTGGAAAGGCTTAACTCACTCGATCGCAGGTTCGTTTATCCAATTCAAGCGCAGTTCTTACGCAACTGCTCCCTATCTATCAGTTATTAACGATACTGCTTCTGGTTCTCTATTCAAGGCCAAGCTATTCGACTACGACTCAGGCTACCCCTCTACCCCTTACAAAATAGAAACAGGAGGTGGTACGATCGGCTATTTCGTACCACCCACGAGGGAATGGGGATTTGATGTAGGTTTGCTTTCACAGCCGCCTGACTTGTTTGCCCAAAAATTCACTCTCCCTGCTTCTCAGAAAAAACCTGACGAATATTTCAGAGAAATCAGCCGCAATGATGATTGGGTAAAAACTTTAATGTGCGCTGAAAAATTGACGGATAGAACTCGCGATCCATCTGGAATATATGCTGTCAATGACGGCCCTAAACCAGCAGGCTGTCTTTAACTTCCCTGACCTTTAAACCCTCACATTCCTGAGTTCCAAATGCGGAGTGCTTACTATGATGAAACGCCAACAGCCACACAGTAGTTTACAGAAGTCTCAAGAAGCCGGCTACACGATTATCGAGTCATTGGTAGCGATGATTGTAGTTTCGGTGCTGATGATTGCGATCGCCCCTGTGATGGCTTTCTCAGTAGCAACTCGCGTCCAAGCCAAACGGATAGAAATGGCCACTCAAGCCGCCACAACCTATATTGAGGCGCTCAGGTCTGAGGCGCTCAAACAAGGCACTCAGGGGTTTCCTGCTCAGTACACAACCGACAATAAATTAGAGGAGACCCCCGCTCCCGGCAACATCAACGCTCTTTACTGCATAGACAAAGATGGAGATCAAACCTGTACCGCTGGCAGCAATCAAGACCTTGTAGTTCAGGGCTACTACTATAACAACTTACCAGCTACTACCAATCCGGCAAAAACAGGCTACAGCTTAATTGTTCGGGTTTACAGGGCTAATTCTTTTGCTAGTGGCGTCGGAGCACTAACAACTCAGAATGCTCTACAAGCACAGCAAGGAATTACTACCGCAGGGCTGGGAAATCTCCGAGCGCCTTTGGTAGAAATGAGAACAGAAATAGGTGCTAGCGATAGACAAGGTGCTTACAACAATTTGTGTACTCGCACCAATATCAATGGCGCCACAGGCTGTGAGTAATCATCAAAGTCCCCGTTATTAACTTTAAAATCGCTCCCCCCATTTGACAAAGGAAACAGTCAAAATGAAAACTTTACTCAGGTTGCTTCTCAAAAGTCAGCACCAGCGAAACCGATCCGGGCCAGCTCAAACAGAAAAGGGCATGACTCTGGTCGAGCTATTAGTCGGAGCAATTATGGCGTTTTTGATCATTACGCCGATGCTCGGTTTTGTAGTCGATATGCTGAATACCGACAGGAGGGAACAAGTCAAGTCAAATACCGAGCAAGACCTTCAGGCAGCCGTTGATTTCATCGCCCAAGATTTGAGTCAAGCTATTTATATTTACGATCAGGCAGGAATCACTGCTATTAACCCCGCGACTCAACTTCCTCCGGCTCCTACAAATACCACAGGTACTCCAATTTTAGTATTCTGGAAGCGACAGCTAATTAAAAATGCTGTTCCTATTAATTCGGCTGTTACTGCAAAAACACCAAGCGCTTGCCCACCTAACGGTAGTGAGTGCAACGACACTTATGTACTATCCTTAGTTGCCTACTACCAGATTAGAGATACTGCTCCTAACTCTATTTGGTGTCAGCCTTCAGGAGGCAATTGTCCTACTCGTATTGCTCGCTATGAAATTAGGGAGCCAGTTAGAAACCCCTACACAATAGATGCCACAAAACCTTATTACGATGCGGCAGATTTAAGTGATAGTCAAGAAGGCAGTAAGGCATTTAATAAAGACTTTGACTTTAATAAGCCCACAGTAAATGTGACGATGGGAGCAAATTTTCCAGATCCTGAAGTATTGGTTAATTACATCCACTACAGTAGCACTAATGTTCCAATACCAACCGGAACTCAGTGTCAAACTCTTCTTTCCGTAACACCTCCACCCCCACCAGCAACATTCAATGCAAACAATTTACTAATAACAGACAGCTCAAACCACAGCTTTTACGCTTGTGTAGATACATCTAAAAACATAGCCAGAGTGACGCTCAGAGGAAACAGCCTGCGCCGCATTCAAACTGATGCTGATTATGATGCCACGAAATCGGCCTATTTCCCAACAGCAACCGTGCAAGTACAAGGTTTAGGTGGGTTAGGAAAATAACGGATTTCTGAAACACATTCCCGAATCGCCGCCCGCCGATAAACAATAGGAGAATACCATGAAAACCCCACCAATATTATTAAAACTTTTGCATAAGTGTGCTGCCAAGCCCAGCCGTAATTTCAACAAAACTGCATCCAGAAAAGATGATGGAGGATTCACGCTTCTAGAAGTGCTCGTGATAGCGTTGATCATAGGTATATTCAGCTCGATCGCCGCTCCAAGCTGGGAGGCCTTCATCAACCGACAAAGAGTTCGCACTGTGAACGATCGCGTTTTGCAATCATTACGACTTGCACAAAGCGAAGCAAGGCGAACTAAGCGCGATATCACTATTACATTTTCTGCCCCATCTGTCGATCCGCCAACAGTTACGTTTGACCCCCCACTAGCCACAGGTGGTAGTACCCAGACGTTAAATGCGGGAGGCGAAATCAAACCGGGCACTATTTTACTTTCAACTAATGCAGCGACTCCTGTTGATACTGGTGTTCCTGTACATTCGATCGTTTTTGACTATCAGGGCAATGTAAAAAAATTGCCTCGCAGTACAAATCCTGCAATTACCAACGCACGATTTGTGGTCACAGTTGCTCCATCTCGCGGTGGTGCTAAGCAGTGCGCGATCGTAGAAACTCTCATAGGAGGAATGAGAACCGCTGAAGGAACAGAATGCCCAATACCCTAATTTGCAATAAATTTCATCGTTAATGAGGATATGTCTAATATATGAGAATTGCGAATTATATTATTGATCTCCCTTTGGTAGCCTTTATATTTTTTTTGTTACTAATTATTGTTGTCACAAAGAAACGTCTTAAAAAGGACGAGTTTTATACGTTAGTGATTAGCATACTACTATCTTTTCTCTTGGCAGAAGGAGTTTGTAGATTCTTAAATATAGGAGATTCTAGGATAGTTATATCGAAGGAGGAACGTGTTCAAGGAGAAATATACGCTTATAAACCCAATGGAAAGCTACTATATACTTACCCAGACAATCCTCGAAAATATTTTAACCAAAAGAATGAAGTGTCAGGAACGATAAATGCCAAAGGATTTCGGGGGTTGGATCGAGCCTTTGAGAAACCTAATGGTATAACCAGGATAGCATTCCTCGGTGATTCTTTTACCCTTGGGATAGGTGTAAAAGACAACGATACCTTGCCAGTAAGTTTTGAACGCGCAATACAATCCAAACATCCCAACACCGAGGTTCTAAATTTTGGTATTTCAGGAACATCCACGAAAGAACAAATCAAGTTGCTTGAGGAATATGTAATAAAATTCAAACCAGACGTAGTAGTAATCGTAGTATTTTTGAATGATGCAGACAGAACAGGAACAATTAACTTTATCTCTAGACCAAAGGTACTGGCCCAAGTTAGAGAAAACTCGTTTTTTATCAACGCTTTGATCGGAAGCATTGAAAAACCTATTCTATATCAGGAAATGATTCGTCATTACCAAGATGGTTATTTAGAAGGTAGCCCCGGTTGGGAATCTGTCAAAACTGCGCTCAGGAAAGGAAAAACGCTATCGGAAAAACAGAACTTCCAGCTTGTAGTTGCAGTACACCCTGTACTCTTTAAACTAGATGATAGCTATCCATTCAGACATATTCACAAAATAATAGAAGACTATTGTGCGTCTTTAAAAATTCCGTTTGTCGATTTATTGAATGGATTCATTGGCAAACAGGATTCCCAGCTTTGGGTACACAAAACTGACCAACATCCCAATGAAGTAGCAAATAGAATTGCTGCCGGAGAACTCTCGAAATTCTTTGATAGTAACGACTTAATTAAAAAGTAGGGCACCCGGTTCGATTTAAAACATACAAACTATGCAGCTAGAACTAAAACAAATAATCATCCAGCCAGGAAATCAACTATTACTCAAAGACATAACGTGGCCGATGTTTGAAACCCTACTAATATCATTTCCGGTAACACCGGAATGATGTTGACAGTTGACTGTTGACAGCGAACAGTCAACAGTCAACAGTCAACAGTCAACTCGAATTTACTATTCCGATGCTAACGAATTTAATATCATAACTGCTTAACTAACCAAGCGATCGCCCCTTCAACATCATCAACCTTTTCAACATCGGCAATCGGCGGCCGCTGCACCATCACCACCGGAATTCCCAGTTCCCTAGCCGCAACAATTTTCGCATAAGTAGCACCGCCCCCGCTGTTTTTACTAACAATAGTATCAATCTGATATTCTAATAGTAATTGGCGCTCCTCTTCCAAAGAAAAAGGCCCCCTTGCTAATAACAACTTACCATTAGGAATAGGAGAATTGAGTGCCGGAGGATCGATCGCCCGCATCAAAAACCAAATAGCATCCAAACCAGCAAAAGCAGCCAATTCCTGCCTACCAATCGTGAGAAACACCCGCTGAGACAGCCCTAATAAAGCCCTTGCAGCCTCCGAGTGGCCCGCAACATCAATCCAGCGATCGCCCTCCACCCTCTCCCAAGCAGGACGCACCAGCATCAAAAAGGGCACATTACATTCAGCAGCAGCAACAGCAGCATTAGCAGAAATCTGAGCCGCAAACGGATGAGTAGCATCGATTAAGAAGTCGATCGGGCGATCCTCTCCTAGGGCTGCGCGATCGAGCAAAAACGCCGCCAGCCCAGCCGCCCCACCAAACCCCCCAATTCGCACCGAACCCGTTTTTGGGGTAAAAGGCTGTTGAGTGCGTCCTGCTAGCGAAGATACCACCTCTATTTCAGCAATTTGAGACGCTCTCACCGCCAGTTCCGCAGCATCCCCCGTCCCCCCCAAAATTAGCAACCGTTTTTTCACCAAATTATCCTTACCAACTACACAAACTGGCAGTTAAAACTCACATCTTGCACCATACTCAAGAACAGGCAAGATGCCTGTTCCACAAAGAGTGAATTTTCTTGTGGAACAGGCATCTTGCCTGTTCCTAAACAAGTAATTGAGAATAGTGCAACATCTCATATTATGTCCGGCCGATTCTCGTCGCCCAGACTTTTCAAACATCTTCCAACCAACCCCGGCAAATTCGGTTAATAATATTCTTAGTCAAGTTTAAACGACCAACAACAATGATTCGCTCACTTTTCACATTTTTTACAGTATTAATTGTAACCGGGTTAGTATGGTTGGGAAATATCGCCCCCGTTGCCGCCCAAGTACAACCAACAGATATCACCGATCCTCAACAGGAATTAGGAGAACTCGTTCAAAAAGCTTTTGAAGCTACAAATGAAGGCAAATTTCCCGCCGCAGAAACTTTTTGGACTCAAATCATTGACAAATTTCCCTCAGAAGCCGCCGCTTGGAGCAACCGAGGCAACTCTAGAGTCAGCCAAAACAAACTACAAGCCGCTATTACCGACTACGAAAGAGCGATCGAACTAGCACCCGACGCCCCCGATCCCTACCTCAACCGCGGCACCGCCCTAGAAGGTTTAGGACGCTGGGAAGAGGCGATCGCCGACTACAATCATGTACTAGAATTAGACTCCCAAGATCCAGCCGCCTACAACAACCGAGGCAACGCCGAAGCAGGTTTAGGAAAATGGGAACAAGCAATAGCCGACTACAGCAAAGCCTTTGAACTAGCCCCCGAATACGCCTTTGCCCGCGCCAACCACGCCCTCGCACTTTATCAAAACGGGCAAACCAAAGAAGCAATTCGCAACATGAAAAACATCGTCCGCAGATACCCCCAATTTGCCGACATGAGAGCCGCCCTCAGCGCCTGTCTTTGGGAAACAGGAAATCGCGGCGAAGCTGAAAGCAATTGGGTAGCAGCCATCGGCCTCGACTCCCGCTACAAAGACCTCGATTGGGTTGCCAATAACCGTCGCTGGCCACCACTTGCAGTCAGTGCATTAGACAAATTCTTGCACTTGAAATAATCTCACAACGCCAATAAAAAATTGCGAGCATCCCCATGATTGTGGGGTATAATTCCTAAAAGGGATGCTCCAAAGAATTGCCAAATATCATCCTAAGCTATAGCAATCCTCGCCTCAGTTGTACAAATATAGCAATCCTAAATGATTCGTGTAATTCTTGTAGGGGCGGTGCCCCCGTGCCCGCCCAGCCCATAGACGAGCGGGTAGGGGTTTCAGATATCGGGGCAACCACGGGGGGATTGCCCTGTTGGGTGGCGATGAATTTTCTCCTTGGTTGTCGTTTCAGATATCGGGGCAACCACGGGGGGATTGCCCCTACAAGAGAATGAAACAGCCCTGCGACGGATCGGGGCAACCACGGGGGGTTTGCCCCTACAACAATTACACAATTCATTTAGAATCTCTATAGCAGTAAATAAACTATTGAAGAACAATTCAAACTCTTCTTGCAGGTTTCTTATTTCCTCAATATTCATCCCTTAAATCCGTTTCCTCCGTTGAATTCTCTTATCAAAACTCGTATTCCACATCTCCAGCAACAATCCTATCTGTCACCAATATTCTGTACAGTTCCAGTTCTTCAACAGTAACTTTTCCGTCCGCACAAATCGCTCTCTTAATGT
Organism: Microcoleus sp. D2_18a_B4; assembly: GCF_036702475.1. NCBI lineage: Bacteria > Bacillati > Cyanobacteriota > Cyanophyceae > Oscillatoriales > Microcoleaceae > Microcoleus > Microcoleus sp. D2_18a_B4. The sequence goes on along the minus strand of NZ_JAUBTL010000008.1, from coordinate 5,969 downwards.
CTTCCATTTCTTGCTTAGATATCTTGCCGTTAGCAACAGCTCGCTCGATTAGGGCTTGGAGCTTTTCTAGTTGCCGAGTTTCTTCCAGCGTAGGTTGTTTATCAGTCGATCGCGAAACTAACATAGTTGCATTCTCCTAGAGATTGACCTCTACTCTGTACTAAGCCGCCGCAGCAGATATTGTCAACTCAACGATGCAAAAATTGACAAATAAATGTAACAAAACTACATTTACTTGTCAATAGAATAAGCTGCCAAATTTTTTAACAAAATTACATTTGTTTGTCATTGGTTATTGATTATTAGTTAACTGACAACTAACAACTAACAACTGACAACTGACAACTGACAACTGACAACTAACAACTAACAACTGACAACTAACAACTGACTAATTCCCAAATCCGCGCCGCCGTCAACTCCTCAACATTCCTAAAAACCGCTGCAGCACCCGCATTTTCCAGCACCGCAGCATAAGCCTCGCAGCGCACAGCATCATCCAAAACATGAGGCGGCAAAATTCCAGCCCCCAGCCAAACCCGATTTGGTTGCACTTCCCGCGCCTTCACAACCGTGTAAATATCCGCAACAGTATCTCCCGCATAAATCACCGGCAAATTTTCTTCTAAACCGTGCAGGTTTTCCAACTGTTCAATTGCCGCGAAAAGTCCAGCCGGATCGGGTTTTCCCGGTGCATCTTCCATCGCCACCAACACCGGGGAATTTAAACTCAATTTCCCTGACAAAACATAAGCAGCCTCATCCCGCATCGCCCCGCTAAAAAAGCCCCAAACAACTCCCCCACCCGTTAAATTTTCCAGGTAAGCCGGACTTAACAGCAGCGGTTCGTCGCAAATGTAACCAGTCCAATTTTTCTCATCAGGCCCGCGATAGCGACTTTGGAAAAAAGCCACTAATTCGTCATAGTTGAGAGCGAGTTGGTTTCTCGATCGTCCAATCCCCTCAAAATAACGGCAAACTAACTCGAAAGACGCCTGCCAGTCATTATTCCACACTCCCTCAGACTTCAGAGAGTCGATATCGAGAGAATTCGGGCGAAAAGCACCCGCCGTGAAATGTTCCACCGCATCCGCGATCGCCCGCCGATAGGAACCGGACACATCCCGCACCACACCATCAATGTCGAAGACTAAAATAACTCTGTTCACAACTTAACCATCCTTGTACCTAGGGCGCGTGAGAACCCAAATTTTATCGGTTTCAAGCCCCTGAGTGGCGCTAAAACCAGCCGCGCCACAAAACTTTTCATGGCCGATGACCAATTATCGAACAGAGTGTGCTACGCTTAGCGATTGTAGAAATTTTTAACAAGTTCGATCGGAACCCTGGAGGTTTGCTTGTCCAAGTTCATCTTAAAAGTTCTCTGGCTAGAAGAGAATGTTGCCCTCGCCGTTGACCAAGTTGTCGGCAAAGGAACTAGCCCGCTGACATCCTACTTTTTCTGGCCTCGCAAAGATGCGTGGGAAGACCTCAAAAACGAACTCGAAGCCAAACACTGGATTGCTGACAACGATCGCGTCGAAATCCTCAACCAAGCGACAGAAGTAATCAACTACTGGCAAGAGGAAGGCAGACGGCGCCCGATGACTGAAGCTCAGTCAAGGTTCCCCCAAGTGACTTTTACCGGCAGCAACTAAGCCCAGCTTTTAGTTGCTATCCATATAAATTGCCTGTTATGGCTGACGGGGGGAACGAGAGAGGGGGAGAAGGCGAGAGGATTTGACCGAAAAACGAGACGCAAGCCCCTGGCTTCAGACACGGGGATAAGTCGGTAGCGGTTTTAACCGCATTGAAATTGAATATGTGGTATAAAAAAAGCAGCAAGTAAGAATAACCATCTGCGTGTTGAAACAACCTAGTGCGGTGAAATCCCGGCAACGGACATATCCGACTTGATTCGGAATAGTTAAAGGGCAAACAAAAGGCAGGTTGTTGAGCGTACCTATCTGGCATTAGTGATGGACTCCGAAAGCACAAAAGCTAAAAGTATACTCAAAGTTTGGATTTGTCTAAGCTGAGTGGGTAGAGGCACTTTGATTTCGCCTTTGAAAGTTCAAAGACGAACTCTTCAAGAATCCCCGTCCCTTTAGGGTCCGGGAGTATCAAGCTTTTTCCACCTCGCCGTGAAACATACAATTTTAATGCGCTACAGCTTATCTTGATATTAACTCCGATTTTGGAACCTACTCGGGTTTTGGGCTTGGTTGATCGATTTGAGATTAGAGATTGGAAATTTATGCAAAATAAAGCTCTAAAATCGCCTTTTCTACAATCTTAAAAATACTAAGCAACGAAACCAAAGAAATCTAAAATCGGCTTTTTTGTACTTTTAAATTGTACAGTCAGCTCTCAACGGACTTCCCTCGAACCTCCAACCTCGCTCCTCAAAATCCATCGGTTAAATCCGTTAAATCTTGTACACGGCTTCCTTCTTCTTTCTTCCTTCTTCCTTCTTCCTTCTTCGCGGAATCTATGGGCGCCGAAAGTACAATCAACCAGACCGAACAGCTACCGCTGGTAGTAAATCCCGACATTCTCCAGCAAGCTATCCTCTACAAAATTAATACCCGCGTAAACGCTCGCGGAGAATTAATTTTCCCCTGCGTACCGGGAATGCTAAGCCACTATCTCAAGGCAATAGAAAATCTATTTAGCACTCTTGACAGACCCCTGCCAGAAGACCGCAGAGACGAACTCAGCAAGCTTTTAGCCACCAAGTTAGAACAAGGCTACCGCACCTCCACAGCATCGATGTTGATTCTGCAATACGAATCAGTACAGCCGCCGCAAACCGGTTTAGCCTGCAAAGTGATTGTTACTACCTCAACAGTTGGAGAACAGTACAAAAGCTGGGTAGACACCAGAGAACCTCCGCTTTTCGGTTCTCATCCAGACGCAAAATTGATGACAACGGCTGCTAAATTGGGCACGCCCGATCGAGTGCGGATTTTGGACGTGGGGGCTGGTACCGGCCGCAATACCTTGCCGCTGGCGAGATTGGGCTATTCTGTAGATGCGATCGAACTAACTCCAGCTTTTGCAGAACAATTGAAAGCGGCAGTAACAGCCGAAAACCTTCCCGTGACAGTTACTGAAGGCGACGTGCTCGACCCCTTAATGCGGATGAAACCGGCCCGCTACCAGTTGGCAGTTGCCGCCGAAGTCATCTCACATTTTCGAGACAGCGATCAAGTACGGCTTTTCCTCGCTAAAATGTGCGATTCCCTGTCTCCCGGAGGCTTGTTGCTGTTCAGCACGTTTTTAACCGTCGGCGACTACCAGCCTGATGCCCTCGTGCGACAAGTTGCCCAACTCTCCTGGTCTACTTTATTTACACCCCAAGAACTCGCCACCGCAATGGAAGGGTTGCCCTTAGTCCAAATATCCGATGAATTGGTGTTTGAGTACGAACGCCACCACCTGCCGGAAGGAGCCTGGCCCCCGACGCCTTGGTTTCCCAGTTGGGCCACCGGTCGAGATGTCTTTCCGATGGCAAACGCCCGCCCGCCAATGGAATTGCGCTGGATTTTGTGTCGCCGAAGTTAAAAAAATCTGTCATTTATAAACGGACACAGCAATTACACCTGTTGACAGGCGGTAACTGTTTCCTCATATATTTTTATTTCAACAGCTTAAAGCCGGCTCGCTGTTAATATTGTGCTGCCGGCACAGAAAAATTTACAAAAATATATATTAAAATGTAAACAGAGCGAAGTTCGATCGCCCCTGGGTGACAAACCCAGTGTCTGATTAGATCCAACGCTTGCCAACCTTTTATTTCTTGCGAAAAAGTGGGTTGCTAATGGCGATCGGGCTTGAATAAAAGTCGATCGCCATCTCAATGGGTGCAACTAGAGTTAAGATGAATTCAACAAACCTATTCCTCGCGATAGATGACTTTTTAGGGAATAGGATTAACCAATAGATTAGCTCGCTAGTTAGCGATGCTGCTGAAAAACAAATATGCTTTTAACACATCCACTACAAGCGTTTGGAGCAATCTTCGGGCACCAACCTTCCACAAATAGATCATCCATCGACCACAAAACCAGTAAAAATTATTGGGAGGGGAATATTGAGTCCGCTGTAAACGAACAAATTGACTGGTACATCCAAGTGGAAATGCTAATGAGTAACGCTAAATCTTCCTGCACCAATGAAGAGATTACTGCTTGGCTGCGGGGATTGCTGACAATTGCTTGGGCAGACGGCAACTTTGACGAAGACGAGCAAAAAATGATTGCAAATCTAACTCAGGATGAACTACATCCGGTATCTTTTGAGGCGGGTTTTGAACCCATTACCGCAGAGGAATTAGTCGCTGTGTTAGGGAAAGACACCGCCAAAGGCGAGGATTTTTTGAGGACAGCAGTCATGGTAGCTTTGGCAGACGGTACATACTCGCTCAGCGAAGACGAGGTAATCTCTAAGTTTTGCACAGCTTTGGGGCACAATGTAGAGGCGATCGAAGCTCTGCGACACACCATCGAAGAGAGCAAGTGCGATGATCCGCAGGGGCCCAGCAGCCAAATCGTCTTTGATGCGAATGTCGCCCCCGTCGCCGGAACACCCCTTTCATCTCGGCTACCTAAACCTCACCACAAAGATGTCCTGCAACCCGTCAAAGACTGGCTTGACGGCTGGGAAATTCACGACCCCAAAGTGGCACACTTTGTCTGTAAAATTATTCCGCCCCAGTGTCCGTTTGAGCGAGATGTCGTGTTATTTGGTCGCAAAATCGTCCACATTCCGGCGATGTGCCAGATTAACCCGCTTTACGAACAGTTAGTCGGGATGCGCTTTCGAGCTCTCTGCTATTTGGCAGATGAATGTAAGGAAGATGTATCGTCATATTGTTAGTAGTCAGTAGTCAGTAGTCAGTTGTCAGTTGTCAGTTGTCAGTAAGTAGTCAGTTGTCAGTTGTCAGTTGTCAGTTGTCAGTAAGTAGTCAGTTGTCAGTTGTCAGTAGGCAGTTGTCATGCTGGTGAAATCTTGGATTAATGACTGTAACTATTAACCAATGACTACTAATTAGTCCCAAATGCCAAAACCGGGTTTTTCTAGGACAAAACATCGTTACACCCATCCGCGACAGTAGAAAAAGCCAGTAGAAAAACCCGGTTTATTCAGTTTTAGTGGGTAAGTCTTGCTAATATCAAATCGGCTTTGATAATACTAATTAAACAAAAGTTTTGGTACAATCCTCAATCTTATACAAATTATTAAAATTCGCAGATTTAGGAGCCGGACACGGCATTGCCATTTCCCTACAGATACTGGCGTACAATCTTTCACTCTGAACTACTTTTAAAAATTGGTATAATTATAATTATCGGGCAAGTGTAAGTCGCGACTAAACTGGGCTGTCGTCTGCCGACCCGGACTAAAGCAAAAGGGGAATATGGTAGTTGGATATGGTATCATAAAACTTCGTTGAGTTTATAAGCAATTATAAACAATAATGGTATCATATCGCTATGAGTGTTGAACAAGGAATACGCACAGCCCAAAGAACGGAAGTCTCAAATGCAACTAACAGAGAGGCACATCATTAAATCAACGGAACACCGTTTCGCCCAAATTGATGAACTAGCTTTCAAGTCCAAAAACCTCTACAATGCCGCCAATTACGTCATTCGTCAGAGTTTTATTTATGGATGGGGTTATGTCAATTACAACGAAATGAATCGTTTGATGAAGTCTCACGAAGCATATAAGGCTTTGCCTGCCAAGGTCAGTCAACAAATCTTGATAGTTTTAGACAAGAATTGGAAATCGTTTTTTGAGGCTGTTAAAGCTTACAAAGTCGAGCATTCCAAATTCACAGGTCGCCCAAAACTACCAAAGTATAAAGATAAGGTCAAAGGGCGAAACCTTCTCATCTACACGATTCAAGCAATTAGCAGCAAACAGTTGAAGAAAGGAATCATTAAACTTTCGGGTACAGA